>JASJCY010000290.1 GCA_030065825.1 Nostocaceae cyanobacterium
CCCCTCTCCTTAGTAAGGAGAGGGGAAGGGGGTGAGGTTCCGACTGTATTGCACCCAACTGCAAACCGCTATATTCCCTATTCCCTGTTCCCTGTTCCCTCTCTTGAAAAGTTGCTCATGGGGGAAACCCCCAAGACCGCACTTTTCGCTGTTCCCTGTTCCCCATTCCCTATTTCCTATATTTCTTCAAAGATATTAAAAAACACAAAGATTTGTCAGAAAATGCAAATCAATCTTTCTAGATTAGATAGACTAATAATAGAAAGGATCAACAAAATTGTTTCATTAATTCTCTGCAAATTTTCCGCAAAAATTGCAATTTGTAGGGGGGTTTTTCTGCCTCAATAACCGCAGATCATTTTGTCATTTTCATAAACGATAAATATCAAAATTGTCACAGGAGGCTTAGATGCAAAGCTTCGATTATGTGATTTTAGGAGCTGGACTTGGTGGACTTGCAACCGCAGCTTGTTTAACCAAACAAGGGTATAAAGTTTTAGTTTTAGAGAAACACTATTTACCTGGTGGTTGTTGTCATACCTTTGATTATGGGGAATATAGTTTTTGTGCTGATGTCCACTATATTTCTCAATGCGCACCAGGTAAGACAATTTCCCAATTCTTCAACTATATTGAACGGGATGTACCTTTTAACAGCCTCGATCCAGACTGTATAGACCGGATAATTACACCCCAAGCCGATTTTAAAATTCCGTTAGGATGGGAAAATCTCCGTAAGCGTTTATTGTCTACATTTCCAGAAGAAGCAGCAGCAATTAACGGCTATTGCGATGAAATAAAGCAAATTCATCAACAAATTTACAACTTCCTCCATGAGTTACACTGGTTTGATCGCAAGTGGTATGACTGGCTGAAGTTACCGAAATATTGGCACCTATTTTCCCAGCGCAATTTGACACTGCAAGATTTATATAACCGAGTGGGTTTATCTCCCAAATTACAAGCAATATTAGCAGGACAAAGTGGGGATTATGGACTACCACCCAAGGATATTGCTTTGTTAACCCATAGTTCTTTGGTGTGGGGTTACTCGGAAGGTGCTTATTATCCCAAATATCACTTTAAACACTTTGTTGACACCATTGTAGAAGCAATTACCACAGGTGGAGGTGTTGTGAAATTTTCCACTCCTGTAGAAGATATCCAGGTAAGGGATGGTAAAGTTGAAAGCGTGATTGCTGGTGGTCAAAGCTATAGTGCTAGATTAGCTTACATTAGCGACCTCGACCCCAAATTAACTGTAGAGTTAATGCACAATCCCCAAGCTTTGAGTAAACGGGAATATCAACGCTTAACAGACTACGAATACTCAGCTAGTGCTTTTAATATCTACTTGGGTTTAGATAGTCGTTTTCAACCAGAACGCTATGGTATCGGTAACTGGAATGTTTGGTACTATCCCACAGGAGACTTAAACCAAGAATATGAAAATCAATTCAAAGGTGATATGAGTCACCCATGGGTTTTCCTTTCTTGTCCCACCATGAAATCCCAGGAACCGGGAATAGCACCTCCAGGACATCATATTCTGGAAATTGGCACTCTTTGTCCCTATGAACCATTTAAACAACTGCACGATAATGACCCGAAGGCATATAAAGCCAAGAAGCGGGAAGTTTATCAGCAGATTATGACCAGTGTGCGGGAAGTGATTCCAGATGTGGACAAATATGCTCGCATGAAAGTTTACGGTACACCCACCACCAGCGAATTCTATCTCGGACAACCCGAAGGAAACGTTTACGGTGCAAATTTGATTCCAACTCAAGTGGGTTTAAATCGCTTAGGATATACAACAGAATTGCCAAATCTCTTCTTTGTAGGAGCAAGTGCAGGTTATCCCAGTGTACCCAGTGTAATTAGCAATGGCATCGATGTGGTGGAATTATTGACTGGGGAATCTGTACGGAAGGAGGAAAAAACGCCTCAACTTGTGGGTGTGGGAAGTAAATGATGGTAGGTGGGAAATCTAACTTTTTCTTATCGCTGTCCCTTGCGAACCATGCCTAATCCATAAAGATATAATTCAGCAACTGCATAAATCCGAGGTGGAGGATCTTTAGGACGAGAGCGTTCTTTTAAAATACCAGCCTCCACCATATTTTTAATCCTAAGAGATAATTCACCATCCTCTAGCCTCCATATTTCTTTTAAGCGATTTTCATCAATAGGAGAACGTTCATCTTGAAGTCTTTCTAAGAATTGTTCTAGTTCAGGGTATTCATTGCGAACCTCAGCCACCCTTTGTTGAGAAACATAAGGGAAAGCATCAATTAATGCTTTTGGACGCAAAGTAATTTCAGAACTATACTCTGTAGTAAATTCTTTCTCAAGTTTAACTGCCTCTTGTAGCAGCAAAATCAAACTACGTGGAAAACAGTTGTCTTGAGTGTCAGCTATACGATTACGAATCCAATTATAAGTATAAGCTTTTTTGGTACGCCCCATCCGTTCACCCCACAAAGGGTAAAGGCTTTTACGCAATTGTTCAAGACCTATTAAATTCAGTCTTGTAATATCAATACTAACTCCTAACTTTTGCTCTAAAGATGTTTTCAGAGATTGAGAACTTTGAAGGGCTTGACGAAGTACTAATCGCCAAAGGTCAGCTTCTTCCCAACGTAATTGAAGTGAACGTCCAGTGTAATGTCCTGTATTCGTAAAATTAAGTTGGTTCCAAATATCTTCACGTAAAAATATCTTGGGAACAATCTGTTTGAGACTATTTCCACTTTCTAGCCACCAAGCAAGTAAAGCTTCTAATGCGCGTCTACGTCGTTCATAATCAGGTTGACTGGAACCAAAACCAGCATCTAGTTCATCGTAAAACAACCATACTACTTGATTGTTTTGTTGTAGCCATTTATCAATTGTGCGTAACTCGTCAGATGCTTGGGGAGATTGGGAACGTTCTACCAACCATGAAATAATTTCGCCATGAGAGGGGTTTTCTTGAGAACTTAATGCTATTAGCTTTTGGTCTAATCCAGGAAGTTGACGCAACTCCAATTTACAATTACATAGTTGTAAAAGAGCATAATTAATCCAAAAAGAATGCCACCCATGCTCTCCAATCTGCTGTTCATAACTTCTCAAATCACCACTTTCGAGAATTGTTTCCGAAACTCTAGATTGACCATGAGCTGGAATAAAATCAACATTATTTAAATTTACATCAGATTGAGATAATTCTTTTGCAGCATCTGATTTCTCTACAAAAAGCCTAAACAAAAGACTTTTACCAGTTCCTTTTGCGCCCCGAATTAACCAAGTTTTGTTACTTAAAAATTTGGGGAAATCTTCTGTTCTTTGAAATATATCTGGAATCTTGTCTGGTTCCAATTCCTGAGCAGTTGCTGCTTGAAACTCTAATTCATTAAGGATAGTTTTCCTAATATCAATATTTTCAGTTACAATGCTAGGCTGAATATCTGGCAAACTCGCATCGATAGTATCAGCAATAGGTAGATAAGCATCCAGCAAACTTTTAGGTATATCATTAACTAAGCTAGATAAAGTTGTAATCACTGGATTGTATAAAACTTCATAATAAAGTTGTCCAATATTTATTTCATCTGGTAAACCCCAATTATCTTCAATCCAATTCTCAACTTTATTGATCAAAATTTGATGCTGTTCAGGTGCAACTGTTGGTACAGGTGTTAGTAAAAACCGTACATCAGGCTTTCCTTGATATTTTTGTTGTTTACGTGCTGCTTGTACAACCCAACGTAGTCCCTCAAAACTCTGGTCAGTTGGCGAAAAACAAATGATAGCAGTATCAGCTAAATCAAAAAGTGCAATTGCACCAATATCATTAAATCCAGGACGAGCATCAATTAAAATTACATCAGGTTCTAATTGCTCTTGAATATCTGTCATCAGTTGTTCAACTGCATTTTTGCCAGACCTATAAAAAGAACGCATATCTAGGTCTGCTAATCTATGAATATAATTTTCGTCATATTCCCCCGCAGAAATTAAAAACAATTCTCCACGAGTTTGTAAATTTATTTGACGTATACAATCACGAATATTAGGAATATCTTCTTCTGGCGTTAGATAGCGTTGGTGTAGATAATCTAATACTCCATATTGTTCATTATTCGTATTATTAATATCCTGTTGAAACATAATTGAAATACCGGGAGCTTCTAAATCAAAATCGACCATGACTATCCGGCGATTACGGGTTGCTAATATTCCTGCTACTAACCCTAAAGCAGTAGAGCGACCTACACCTCCTTTGAAAGAATAAAAAGTGACAATAAAAGGCTTTTTTGCAGGAATATCTTCATCTGTATCAACTGGTTGTTCTGGTTCAGGAGCCATCAAAATATCTGACCAGAGTGGTAATTGAATATATTCGCTTTTGTGTTCTGTTGCTTCTTGTGGAGTTAATAACTCATAGCCAGCGATAGGATATTGACCAAGGTTAAAATTAGAATCAATATTAGTTAGTAAATCATCTATTTTTTGCTCGCGCTCAACTAATGTTTTACCTTGAAAACAGCTACTAATAATTTTAAGTTTTACCCAACCCAAAGAAGTGCGTTTAACACTAACCTTTACTTGCTCATCTTCAATTTTTAAATTATCACTTAAGTGCTGTTGAATTGTATGAGGTGTTAAAGTACTACTATCTATCATGATGTTTCATCTTGTTTGTCTAACACAAGTCTGTGTAACACTTTTACTGCTTCAATGAATTTCTTACTTTCCGCTTCATCACCAACTTTGTCTGAGTACCTTAATTCATCATTACGCCAGACTGATGAAACTAGGTTCCATGCTTGTTTATAACGACCAGTACGGTCTAATTTTATATAACGTTGTAGTGTAGGCAAAGCATTTAGTAAGTTTGTTAAATTGTGTAGACTAGCAGCTTGTAGTCCTTTTTTGAAAGTGCTTGTATCTTTTAAGTTATCTTTTCTTTGTTCATAACATATAAGGGATTTTAAGGAGCATTCAATTGCATAACCACCCAAATAAATAGCACCTGTCCAACGTTTTTGTTCGTGTAAAATAACAGCATCTTCAAGCCGACGTCGAGAAGCACCTAACTGGCAACGTCTATCGTAAGTATCCATCAAAGTGATGTTTTTGTAATGTATAAACTTGAAAAAAGTTTAACCTTAAAGAAACAGTATTATTTACCCCCTCTCCTTAGTAAGGAGAGGGGATGGGGGTGAGGTTACGCTGGATAAATCCGCAAACGTCGATTGGGTTCTTCCCCAAAACTATGGGACTTCAAACGGTAATGCTCTACTAATTCATGTTGCATTTTACGCACTTGAGAAGAACGAGGCAGTAATTCTACGGGCTGTCCTTTGGGAATCACTATCTGTTCCACTGCCAGCCTAGCTTCCTCTAAGGCATCCATTTCATCATCGCTACCCTTGTGTAAAAAAAGCTGCAATTCCCGCTCATCCGTAACTTCGGGGTCGTCGATGTGCAGCAATCGCCGCAAACCACGGCTAATTTGGGGAATGGTACTCGCTTTAATCATGTGGATGGGTAGATGACGGGCTTTTGCCATGTGCCTTAATTTGGCATGGTTTTTAACGTGCGATCGCAACGCTAAAATGGCATCGGCGTTATCAAGATCCTTTGTCAACATCACGGGTAAAGTTAGCACCTCAATTACCTGTTCTAATTGATGGCGACTAACACCATAGGGGTAAATGTGTAATGGCAAATCTTCCCCATTTGGTCCAGCTTGCCTAGCAGTTTGAAAATCAAAGCTATCAGCAGCCTGCAAGGATTGATTTAGCAAACGGTCAAATTCGCTTTGTCCAGAAACATTTTCGCCTCCAGTAGTTAATGGTGGTAGTGGTAACATCTGTCCTGATGCCCGCCAACCATTGGGCTGTTTCGCTGGTGGAAAAGATTCTTCACTAGCCATTTGCGAACCCCGTCCGTTAATGGCGGTAAGTTGACGGACAATTTTTACCTTGCCGTTTTCATCCACGGTTCTAATTTGGGGGTTAGGTTGACGTCCCCGCAGGAGATTATCTACCATATCCGCCACACTTTCGTGAACTACCCACCGTTGCCGTTCGAGCATTTCTACGGCAATTTCAAAGGTAGGGGGTGCCTTGCGTTCCAAAACTGTCTTTTGGGAACCCCGTCTTCTAGCTTCGTCATCTCCCAATGTTACAGCCTGGATACCACCCACCAAATCAGAGAGGGTGGGATTTTTAATTAGGTTTTCAATTTGGTTACCGTGGGCAGTTCCCACCAATTGTACCCCCCGTTCAGCAATGGTACGGGCAGCTAATGCTTCTAATTCCGTACCAATTTCATCAATGACAATTACTTCCGGCATGTGGTTTTCCACCGCCTCAATCATCACCTGATGTTGTTCGTGGGGATGGGCAACTTGCATCCGTCGAGCCTTACCAATTGCCGGATGGGGTACATCTCCATCCCCAGCAATTTCATTAGAGGTGTCGATAATTACCACCCGTTTATTTAACTCATCTGCTAAAACCCGGGCAATTTCCCGTAAGGCAGTAGTTTTACCAACCCCTGGACGTCCTAGCATTAGAATCGATTTGCCGGTTTCCACCAAATCCCGGATCATACCGATGGTGCCAAATACCGCCCGTCCCACCCGACAGGTTAAGCCAATAACTTTACCGTTACGATTGCGGATTGCACTGATTCTGTGCAGGGTTTGTTCGATTCCGGCTCGATTATCTCCGCCAAAGGTTCCCACTCGTTGAATGCAATCATCAATCTGTTGTTGGGTTACGGATACTTCACTGAGATACTCAGCTTGATTGGGAAAGCGAGCCTCTGGACGGCGACCCAAATCCAAAACCACTTCTACCAAACTATCTCTTTGGGGATGCTGCTCTAATTTCTGCCGCAAGTCCAAGGGCAAAATTTCTAATAATTTTTGGAGTTCTTCTGTAATCGTCATGCTTTAATATGGTGACGTTTTGAGAGATAGAAACCCACTCGTAGGGCACAATGCCATGAAACTACGAGGGTGACTTGAGTTGGGAAACCAGAGAATGGGCAAGTTCTACCGCTTGCCAAAGCAATTCCGGTTCGGCTTCTAAACGGACGGTACTTTGAACACTGGAGTTATTCACCTCCTTTGCTTCTAATTGTTCTAAAACTGGTGACAGCAATACCCTGGCATAGCTACCGTAAGCCACTCCGGCAATGGATGGGGAAGAGGGGGGAGAGGGGGAAGAGGGGGAAGAGGAGGGAGAGGGGGAAGAGGAGGGAGAAAGATTACTACCTTGTCCTCTTTGTCCTCCTTGTCTACCTTGTCCTCTTTGTCCTCCTTGTCTTCTTTCCCGCAACAGTCCCATTGCCTTTAACTTGGCAACGGTGTAGCTATTGGTACCACCTGCTAACTGCACATATCCCGGTAAGTTAGCTGTCAAAACTTTCTGCCCTAATTTCACCGCAGCTAAAGTGGTGCCATCGCCAATATCACCACTCATGGGACGACCATCGGTTTGCCAAATTAGCCCACGGGGTTTAGGCGTAATCTCCTCATACAGGGCGCGGAGGTAATCAATCATACCTTCACCATCGCCACAGCTAACTGCTACCAATTGCAAACGCTCAACCCATGGTGAAATCGCTTGCCACAATCGCCGAAATTCTGCCAAACGACCCACTTGAGTATGAATTTCTATAGCATTTACCCCTGATGACAGTACCAATGGCGCGATCGCTCCCGGCGTTGACACATAAGATGATGTATAAATTCTGTCATAAGGACAGGCTGGAATGCAACGACCACAGCCATAACATTTTTCAGATATAACTCCCGAAAAGTCGTTTTTTATACTGTTAAAAACAATTGCGTCTGCGGGACAAATTCTTTCGCAGGGTCTATGACAATTATCAGGACATGTGGTATAATCAAATCTCGCTTTACGAAAGTGGGGATCTTCGCCATCGTTAAGGCTAACCATCAACAAGGGAGAGGTTTTTTGCGGAAAAAAGCCTTTATTTTCGGCATATTTTGCTAGATTTGCGGCTACTTGTAAACCTTCACAGGCAGCAGAAATCACCGCTGGATCGCAAGCCACATCAATACAGTCTGCACCAGCTAGGGTATAGGCGATTGTTAAACTTCTAACCGCAGGCAGATGTTGGAAACTGGCTCCGCAGATAAGTTTGAACCAGTGACCTTGTTCTAAAGCATGTAAACGGTCGTACAGATAAGTCACACTTCTATTATGCTACGGGAATGAAAAATCTTGCAGCTAATTGGGCAATTTAATTGGGTTCCCTTGACATAAATTTTGAGTTACCACTCAGTAGGGGCGCAATGCTTGCGCCCTATAGGGATGCAATGCTTGCGCCCTAAAAGAGTTAGGAGTTAGGAATTATTAATCGCCCTTGTCTTCCCCTACTCCTGGGCGGGGAAACCATCTCCTGGGCGGGGAAACCATCTCCTGGGCGGGGAAACCATCTCATGGGCGGGGAAACCATCTCCTGGGCAGGGAAACCATCTCATGGGCGGGGAAACCATCTCATGGGCAGGGAAACCATCTCATGGGCAGGGAAACCATCTCATGGGCGGGGAAACCATCTCATGGGCAGGGAAACCATCTCATGGGCGGGGAAACCATCTCATGGGCGGGGAAACCATCTCATGGGCAGGGAAACCATCTCATGGGC
>JASJCY010000291.1 GCA_030065825.1 Nostocaceae cyanobacterium
GGGTACAAGGTCAGAAATTGCATGGTCTGCGGTAGGGCATTCCGTGGACTTAAAACAAAGCTCAACGCCTCCTAAGCAATAGCTGGATTGGTTGAGAAGCCTACACTGTATGCTTGCGCTACTTGTAGGAGTATGTCACAAACTTAACTTATGCCAAATCAAAAAATGTTTGCTAAAGATCCAATTGTAGGGACGCGGAAACCGCGTCCCTACAAATCAATCATATGTCGCATTCTTTTTTCAAATTGGTATTAGCTCCATTTGATTGATAAAATTTTCAACGAGAAAATGATCGAAGGAGCAATTTTTCCTATGCAAAAACAGGCTTTTGCAACAGCTGTATTTAAACCCGGAGATATGATTACTTTTTCTGGATTAAAAATTGATGCTACTCTGGTACGATGGTTCACCAGAAGCAATTACAGCCATACGGCGATCATCTTAGATAATAATCTGGAAGGAAACACGAATACAAGTGTAGCGATCGCTGAGTCCACAAGTTACACAAATTTGCCCGATTTTCAAAACCGCAAATGTAAAGCAGGGGTACAAATTCACTATCTGGAAACTTGGCTCAATGCCTATCGCAGCTACGGAGAAGCCTGGTGGATTCCTTTGGCTAAACCATTAAGTTCCCAAGAAATTGATAAGATGCAAACTTGGTTGTGGAACCTTTACGAACGCCAAATCCCTTATAGCTGCTGGAAGTCTATTGGTGCTTGGCTGAAAATTAACCGCTATTTGATCAATTCTGATAGCCAGAATATACAGCAAATGTTTTGTTCGGAACTGGTAACCCAAGCCTTACAAGTTGCAGGAGTTGTGGATGAATCGATTTTAGCTTGCGAGCAAACACCCCAAGAAGCAGCTAATCTTGGGTGCTTTGAGGCTCCCATTTTACTGGAAGTTTAAGTTTTGAAAGCAGAATTTCTCATCTGCCTTCCAATGGAGATGGATAGCGAGTGGAGGCAAAGCTAGGGGAGGAGTCCGGGAAATAAATACTTTTGTGGTAACATACATAAGTTTCAGGATTATCCTAGCTCAAGGAAAAAATATACGGGTGAATCAGCCGTCTTGGTTCTAGCCTTATTTGGTCACAAATCTTCAAAGGTACCCAGGGAGACTGGGGAATGAAAAATGCCTATGCAGTCGGTCTGTCGGGGTGATGATTGCGTCAGTAGTCATGGTCTAGATAAGAGGCAAAAATCCAGAAATGGAAGTAGTTAGGAAATCCTAATTGTAAGGTTAGGAGTTCTCTATCCGACTTGCAGTGGAAAGAATGTCAATCAGGGTGAAACCGTGCTTTTATTACAATCACTACAAAAATTTGGGCGAGATATCGGCTTTAGTTGGGTACATCAACAGAACCTCGTTTATGTTACCTGTTGGGAAGATCCCAGACTTGATCGTGTTGCTTTAAATTTGCAAGCTGACGATACTGTCCTCGTGATTACTTCTGCGGGATGTAATGCCTTAGAATATGCTCTCGACGAACCCAAGCAAATTTACGCTGTGGATGTTAACCCTAAACAAAATGCCTTGCTTGAACTCAAAATTGCGGCGATTCGAGAATTAGATTTCGAGCAATTTTTTGAATTGTTTGGTCGTGGAAGGTTGAAACAGTTTGACGAGATTTATGATCAAAAACTGCGGTCGCACTTATCTTCAGATTCCCAAGGCTATTGGGACAAACAGGGAACTAAATTCTTTGGTAGCGATCGTTCCTTTTATTTTCGAGGAACCACCGGGAATTTTGCTCTTGCCATTAACTATTACATCGATCACATCCTGAAAATTCGCCCTAGTATCGATGCGATTCTCAATGCTAAAACCTCAAAAGAAAGGCAGGAAATTTACCAACGGGAGGTAGAACCCATCTTTTGGAAGGATTGGCTATATGGCTTGCTCAATAGCGATTTTGTCCTATGGATGCTCGGTGTTCCCGCACAGCAACGCCAACAAATGGAACGCTACCTTGAAGGTAATATCGCTACTTTTATACGCCAACGTTGCGAACAGGTCTTTACTGAACTGCCGATTCAAGATAACTATTTTTGGCGAGTGTTTCTGAATGGAGAATATTCTCCTAATTGCTGTCCCGAATATTTAAAGGAGGAAAACTTCCACCGCCTCAAATCGGGTTTAGTCGATCGCATTCAGGTACACAGTAGCACAATTACCAATTTTCTCGAAAGCTGTCAAGAGCCAATTTCTCGCTTTGTGCTTCTCGATCACATGGACTGGCTGAGTCAGTCTAATCACGAAGAATTGCAAAAAGAATGGCAAGCTATTTTACTTCAAGCCAGCGAAACAACTCGTATTTTGTTCCGTAGTGGAGCATTCCAAGTCGAATACCTGGATAAATTGCCTGTATTTTATCGAGGTCAAGAGCATTTGTTAGAAAATTTATTAAGCTACGATACTGAATTGGCTGACCAATTGCACCAACGTGATCGCGTCCAAACCTACGGTAGTTTTTACATCGCCGATTTAGTTAATGCTTAAAACTATTGGGAGGTCGGCTATTGGTACCGGGGAGGAATAGTAAAAATGAGCGTTTTATCGAACTTGATTGGGGATTTCAAAACAATTTACCATCTAGCCAAACCTGTGCGAGGGGATACTCACCAAGAGCGATTGGAAAACTTTTACAGCAATCAGTCCCAGGATTATGATCGCTTTCGTCGGCGTTTGCTACAAGGACGAGAAGAACTTTATCAAGCCCTTGCTAATGGGGAAGGGAATGATGGCAAAATCTGGATTGACTTCGGCGGTGGTACGGGAGCAAATTTGGAATCTATTAGCGATCGCCTCTCTGGGTTTGGCAAAATTTACATTGTTGATTTGTCTCCTTCCCTGTTGCAAGTGGCGCAAGGGCGAATTGCTGATCGCGGCTGGACAAATGTGGCGACTGTGGAAGCCGATATCACTCAATTTGTACCACCAGAAGGAGTTGCCGATATTGTCACCTTTTCCTATTCTTTAACCATGATTCCCGACTGGTTTGCAGCCATTGACCAGGCTGAGGAGATTTTGAAACCAGGGGGAACAATCGGAGTGGTGGATTTTTACGTCTCTGGCAAATATCCCCCTCCAGGGTGGCAACGTCATTCGTTTTTTGATCGTCACTTCTGGCCGATTTGGTTTGCTACGGATAACGTTTTTCTCTGTCCCAATCGTCTGGCTTACCTGCATCACAAGTTTGATATCGTTTCTTTAACGGAACGGATGGGAAGTTTACCGTTTATACCGGGTTTGAGGGTTCCCTACTATAGGTTTATTGGTCGCAAACGCGAGCCACAATAACACAATCATAACTAGAGCGAAAATTCTTGCTACCTACTAATTTTGTTAAGGATTAACGTTAATTTTGCCACTGCACACCAACAGACCTCGATTTAGGGTTAATTCTTGTATATCCACATCAGAACCTAATTCCAGGCTGTAATTTTGTTTGACATCTAAGGACATACCCGTGTTATATTTGAGCAAGCATCGTGTAATTTGCAACTCATTTTGACTTAATAAATCCAAGCCGACCAGAATTTCCACGGGTGCAGGGTCGGTTTCCGGTGTGAGAGTGGTGCAAAGTATCAATTTTTGTTGATCAAGATGAATTTTATCCCAAATTCTCCCCTTGGAATTGGGGCAATTTTCTGGTATTAATTTATCCAGGACTTCATTTAAAGCAGTTGACAATAAATCAGATGCAAGGGAAGCATTAATATCTGACTCAGCCAAGAGTAGCTGACCAACAACGGGAACAGTTGACAACAGTCTAAGTGGCTGTCCTTTGAGAACTGAACCAATGTTGATCTGAATATTTTCCGCTACCAGTTGAATTTGCGTTAAATGAAGACCTTGATAAACAGCATGACTGGCAAAAATTGATACTTGGGGGATGCATCCAGATAAAATTTCACCATCACTCGCTTGAATTTCTACCTCTAGTTGCGATACAGCACTCACTTGCGATCGCAACCAAAGTTTTAGTGCCTTCTTGAGGACTTTAGTAACTATTCGGATTTTATTGGTTCTTGTAGTGGGGGAATTTTTCTCTGCCATTGAACCACTCAATTAATAAATAATCCCTGAAAAAGCAATAAACAGTTAAACAAATGTTAACTGTAATATTCGCAGTTATTAACTACGAAACAGGATTATTTTCCTATTGACTTGAGTATTGATTTAAAAAATTTTCGTTTGGCAAATAAAAATCAGTAATTTCCACATGGAAGCCCGGTTACAAAAAATTCTAGCTCAATGGGGTATAGCCTCTCGTCGTCAAGCTGAAGAAATGATTCGGCAACAGCGAGTGCGAATCAACGGTGAAGTAGCCCATTTAGGGCAAAAAGCCGATCCCCAAATAGATAGGATAACCGTCGATGGTCAGCCAGTGTCTATGGGAGGGCGTCCCGACTTAGTGTATCTATTATTGCACAAACCTGTTGGAATTGTCTCTACTTGTGACGATCCCCAAGGAAGACCAACAGTTGTGGATTTACTTCCGCAAGAACTCCGGTCAGGTCAAGGTATTCATCCAGTGGGTCGTTTAGATGCAGAATCTACAGGGGCTTTAATACTTACCAATGACGGGGATTTGACATTTTGGCTGACCCATCCACGCCATAGTATTCCCAAAACCTATCGTGTTGTAGTGGAGGGACATCCTCCAGAAGGGGTTTTGCAGCAATGGCGTCAGGGTGTGGTTTTGGATGGTAGAAAAACACGACCAGCCAAGGTGGTGATTATCAAACGTTTTGCCAATCGAACCTGTTTAGAAATTGTTTTAAAGGAGGGAAGAAAGCGCCAAATTCGCCGTATCGCCGAACAATTAGGATATCCAGTAATTAAGTTACATCGTAGTGCTATAGGTGTCATTCAATTACAGACACCAGGAAAAGAGACCTTGTCAGAGGGTTGCTATCGTCATCTGACAGATTATGAAATTCGCCGCTTACAAAAGCAATTAAAACAGATTCCGATTCAAGATTCAGCTGGGATTAGGAGTGAACAAAAATATGAAGTGGTTAAAAAAGGGCAAAAAAGCTGAACTAGAGCCTTCATTACAACAACAAAGAACGGAAAAATTAGCCCAAATGGGTGCTGAATTGGCGAAATTACGTCAACAGCAGGGTCTTTCTTTGTTGGATGTGGTCATATTGACAAAAATTCCAGAAAGGCTGTTACAAGCAATAGAAGCAGGGAATTTAAAGGAATTGCCCGAACCAGTCTATATTCAGGCTTTGGTGAGGCAATTTGCTGATGCACTGGGTTTAAACGCAGAAGAATTTGTCAAAGACTTTCCGATTGAATTTGAGCAGTTGTGCTTGAAGCCAATATTCAAAGATTTTCCAGTCAGACCATTACGTCCGATTCACCTGTACTTTCTTTACATCGGTGTGATTTTCTCCTCTGTCAGTGGCTTGTCTCAATTCTTGAATCAGAACTCTCTCCCAGCAAATAACATCCAAACTCAACCAAGTTTACAAACCCAGGAGATTGTCCAGCCTCAAGAAAACATGCAGCAACCTCCTGTGGCTGTTTCTTTGAGTTCAGTTGATACCCAACAGCAGCGGCAGTCTTCCCCAGAAAGTGAAGAAGTACAGGTGGGTTTGACGCTACAAGAGAAATCTTGGATTCGGGTAGTAGCTGATGGCAAAATTGCCTATGAGGGAGAGTTACCCGAAGGAACTCAGCGCACTTGGAAAGCACAGGAGGAACTGAAAGTAAAAGCAGGAAATGCTGGTGGTGTCTTGGTAAGTGTTAATCACCAGGAAGCAAAACAAATGGGAGAATCCGGACAAGTCGAAGAAATGAGAATTGCTGCTAAACCGAGAAGTTAGTAGGGGCGCAAAGCTTGTGTCCAGGAGTTAAGAATTAGTAGGGGCGCAAAGCTTGCGCCCACCAAGGGTGGAGTTAGGAATTAGTAGGGGCGCAAAGCTTGTGCCCACCAAGGGTGGAGTTAGGAATTAGTAGGGGCGCAAAGCTTGTGCCCACCAAGGATGGAGTTAGGAATTAGGAGTTGAAAATTATACCAATTTGTAAAAAGAATGGGACAGATGGTGGATTGGTAGGCAAGGAAACCGCACCCCTACAATTGGATCTGTTGCAAACATTTTTTGATTTGGTATTAGGAGTTGGAAGTTATTAACTCATAACTTTTGGGCGCAAGCTTTGCGCCCCTACAAACTCATAACTCCTCCCTTGATTAGGGGGCACGTCCGTAGAGTTTGGTAAGATTATTGAGCTTATCCTGTAATTCTGGGGTTAAAGCATCGGCATAATACCGCCATTCCCAGTTACCTTCGGGTTTACTAGGAAAATTCATTCGTGCTTCAGTTCCCAATCCCAAAATATCCTGTAAGGGAATAATCGCCATATTTGCTACAGAACTTAAAGCCAGACGAATTAAGTCCCAATGGATACCATCGGAACTAAGACAACCCATATAAAGTAACAGGTTGTGCCGTTCGTAGTCAGAAATGTGATTAAACCAACCTATAGTTGTGTCGTTGTCGTGAGTTCCAGTGTAAATGACACAATTACGAGGCAAATTAAAGGGTAAGAAGGGATTTGCAGGGTCGGAACCAAAGGCAAAGTGTAAGACTTTCATTCCGGGGAATTCAAACTGATCTCGCAGTGCTTCTACTTCTGGGGTAATAATCCCCAAATCTTCTGCGAGTACAGGTAAAATACCCAACTTTTGTCTAATTGTCTCAAAGAGTTCTTCCCCAGGGGCTTTAATCCAGTTTCCGTTGACAGCTGTTTCTTCTCCTATGGGTACAGCCCAGAAAGATTCAAATCCCCGGAAATGGTCGATACGGATAATATCGACGTAATCCAGCATTGCTTCAAAGCGCTGCACCCACCATTTAAATTCTTGCTTTTGCAATTGTTCCCAGTTGTAAACTGGATTACCCCATAATTGACCAGTAGCGCTAAAGTAATCTGGTGGAACTCCTGCCATTAATGCTGCTTCTCCAGTTTCTTCATCCAGATAAAATATATCCGGATTTCCCCAGACATCAGCACTATCATGGGCTACATAGATGGGAATATCACCGATAATATGAATACCATTGTCATTGGCATATTGCTTGAGTTCTGACCATTGACGGAAAAATTCATACTGGAGGAATCTATGATAAAAAATGTCACCAACTAGCCGCCGTTGTGTTGCTTCTATGGCTTGGGGTTGGCGTTTAGCAAGCCCTTCTTCCCAAGTATGCCAGCTTGCATTTTGTTGATCTTCTTTGATTGCCATAAATAAGGCATAATCATCTAACCAATAAGCCTTACTTTCACAAAAGTCACTAAATGCTTGCTGTCGTTCGGGGCTGGCGTTATTTTTAAAGTTGGCGCAAGCTTTCTTGAGTAGGGGAATTTTACTTTGTGCGACTCGCTCATAGTCTACCCTTTCTGTGGTCAGTTCTGGGAAATGAGCCAAATCCTCATCACTTAGCAGTGCATCATCCCGCAGTTTTTCTAAGCTAATCAACAAGGGGTTCCCTGCCATAGCAGAATAACACATGTAAGGGGAATTACCGAAACCAGTGGGTCCGAGGGGCAATACTTGCCAATATTGTTGGTAACTTTCTTTAAGAAAATCAATAAAGCGATAAGCCTGGGCACCTAAATCTCCAATGCCAAAGGGACTGGGAAAGCTAGTGGGATGCAGTAAAATACCACTTGATCTAGCAGAAGGCATAATGAACCATTAGCTGTAAGATTTCCCATAGAATTTAACATGTAATTGCCACCAGTTTGTAGCTGATTGGATGATTATTTAAACTCGCAAAAAAAGATGTTTTATGACTTATAAAAATCCTGCCCCCACTGTTGACATTATCATCGAATTGATTGACCGTCCCCATCGACCCATAGTGTTAATCGAACGGCATTTTGAGCCTTTGGGTTGGGCAATTCCTGGGGGTTTTGTGGATTATGGGGAAGCTGCGGAGGTGGCTGCAGGACGGGAAGCTTTGGAGGAAATTGGTTTGGAGGTGGAGTTGGTTGAGCAGTTTTTGGTGTATTCTGACCCGGAACGGGATAAGCGTCAGCATACTATTAGTATTGTGTTTTTAGCTACCGCGAAGGGGGAACCGAAAGCGGGGGATGATGCTAAGAATGTGGGGATTTTTGAGCCTTGGTGTGTGCCGAGTAATTTATGTTTTGACCATGACCGGATTTTGCGGGATTATTGGCGGTATAGGGATTATGGGATACGTCCGAGGTTGGGATAAGAATTTACAAGGATTTTCAGGTAAATATAGCGGTTTTCACGCTTGATAGAATACAGATGAACCTCACCACGCCACTTGCTACAACGCACCGAAACCCGCGCAACGCAGTGGCTTCCCTTCCCCTCTGTTGCGACTTCAAAGAGGGGAGTCGGTCGGACGGGGTGAGGTTCCCTCGTGTATTGGACTCAACTGAAAAGCACTATAGACCACAGTGTAGGGGTTTAGCAGTGTTCATAGGCGTCAATTTAACTTAAAACCGATATTCCGCAAGGAAATTAATTTCCTTGCTTATAAGAAAATCGGATGAAAACCCCGCGTATGCGCGACCGGGGATGAAAGCCGTTAGGAGACTTTAGTCTCCTGTGATGCAATGCTTTCTGATTAACCTTTCTAGATATTCACTAGCGCTGATATTATTCTTTAGAG
>JASJCY010000005.1 GCA_030065825.1 Nostocaceae cyanobacterium
AGTAAACTATGCGGGGTTAATAAGGAAAGAACAAAGTTTTTTCTCCCCCCTCTTCCCCCTCTTCCCCCTCTTCCCCCTCTTCCCCCTCTTCCCCCTCTCCCCCCTCTCTGCCTTTACCCCGCAAAGTTGGTGTGGTGGACTACTAGAAGGGTATCGCTACACGGGAAAACCCCATTTACGTTGGGCTATAAAACCCTCTTAGCCCATGTAGATGGGCTTAGTTCGTATAACCCTACCCTTCTAGGGTTTGGGTATTTTTGAAAAAATGGGATGCTCCCGGGTAACTTATATTACCAGCAGCCCAATGGCTGAGTTGTTCTGGGGTGCGATGTCCGGCAATTGTCTCAGCCACAGCTAAACCCAACAATGCCCCAAATTTAAACCCATGTCCAGAAAAGCCAGACATCAGCCATGATTTACCCCTAGACTCAACAATAAAATGCTCCTGGGGTGCTACTGTATAAAAACAGGTACGGGCATTTTGCAACTGGTAATGGTCAAAGTCTTGCAAGCGTTGCTGACACAATTGATAAATTGTACGAGCTTCCTCCTCCATGGCAATTCTGTCGCAGTCTGGGTTACCTGTTAAGGTAAAACTATGATCGGCAGCCTTAATATTAGTTCCAGCCACAGGAGGCACCAAATAGAAACCGCATTTAGGATCGATATCCAGAACCATCGGTATCTTTGCCCACTGTCCTATTTTATCAGCTGGCGATCGCAAATAAACCAGTACTTGACGTGATGGTGTCACTCGTTGACTAAAATCTAGCAATAGTCGCTCAACCCAAGGTCCAGCGGCAATAATTAAGATATCTGCATTCACCCTATTCCCATTTTCTAAGACAATTTGGGCATTTTCCAGGTCTACTTCCCGCACTAATGTTTGGGTATGAAATTTAACTCCTTTTTTGTCCAAGTACTGTAGCATGGTAGCAATAATTTCCTCTGCCAATAAAACGCCACCACTATCAAGATAAAAGGCACTTTCTACGCCATCAAACCTCAATAGAGGGAAAGTCCTTTGTAGTTCCTGAGTTTCTAACCACTGCACAGATATACCCAACTTATCCAGATTTGCCGCCGAATCATGTGCCCAATTTTGCCCAGCCGGGGCTAATACTAAAGTTCCAGTTTCAATGTAAAGTTGTTTACCAAGGTCTCTCCATAGTTGCTCCCATGCCCGGTAAGCATCAGCAACCATCCTCGTGTAACCCAATTCACTACCATAGGGGAAGCGAATCAGACGCTGTTGGTCTACTGAAGAACCCAGAGGATTAGGTATTTCTCCTTGCTCATAGACAGTAACTTGATGTCCATCCCGTTCAAGTGCCCAAGCTACTGACATACCCATGATACCAGCACCCACAACCGTAACCTTCATAAACACACCCAAATAGTTGTATTACATTTGGCATTATGTCACAGTAAAACTACGTTAAAGCCTGATTTTTGAGAAAATCACAAAAAAGAGGGGTTATTTAGAGCGGAAATATTACTCCTGTCCCGCTAGAAGATTACCGAATTGAGTGAGACGACCAAGAGGGGGAAGAGGGAGAAGAGTAGGAAGAGGGGGAAGAGTGGGAAGAGGGGGAGAAATTTTTATAGATAATCTTAGAATGGGAAGGGAGTAGTTTAGCTGGAACAGCAAGAAGCTTCTCACCTACCCGCTAGGGAGGTGATGAGATGTAGCAAGATCCCGAAGGGTATTGCGAGTGAGTTGACGACAATCCCAAAAACGCTCCGGCACAGCACGAGTTTTTGGGATAGGTCGGAAACGAACGGTTATTATTTGGGACTATCTTGATTTTCTATGTATTTTCGTAGGGTAGAAACGGTGACACAACCACAGCAGGAGTCGCTGAGAAGCCCACACTTACAGCTTGCTGAAGTGTGGGAGTATGTCACCTCGCATATAGAGGACTGGAGTAGCAAAGTCTGGCTGATCTAAGCCAACTTCTATAGAAATAGCATTGCGGGTGGTCTGAATCGCAGCATCTACTGGCCAGCCGAGAGCAAGGGTGCGGTAGAACTCGTCAGTAAAGAGTTTAGCCGTATTATCAAGAATGGGATATTGCATGGCAACCACTGCTGGAATTCCCCGTTGCACCAAATTAGGCGCGATACCTGCGAATATCTCGTTGGAAGAGACTGCCGCACCTTCACAAGAATTCAGTACAGCTAATCCCAAACTGCGATTACCCAGGAAGAAGCTAGCAAATCCTTCATCGTCCAACATTTTGGCTGTGCCATCCTGATCTACTAGGGCAATAGAACCTTTATCGTTTTCAAAACTGCCGTGACCGATAAAGTGGAAAACGTTGTAAGGCTTTTCTCGCAACTTTTGATTGATATTGCGGATGGTAGCTTCATGCAGCACGTCTAATTCAATCTGACCTGCCTTAATGTGTCTAAAGAGTGCATCTTTAATTAAGTGTTCTTCTCCATCGGCATCTAACTTGGCTAAATCTGTAGGACTGGAAATGACGAGGAGGATTTTGAGGGGCAGGCTAGTAGCTTTGAGTTCACGTTGTTGCAGTGGAACGTCAATATAACGTGACAGTACGGTTTGAGGGTTATTTGCCAGGAAGCTGTTAGTGCCCTTATCGTAGAGAAATTCCCAGGGCAGTTTGGCTAGTTCAGGAGACTTAAACACCAGACGCAAGCGTACACCACATTGAGATGTTTCTGCGTCTGCCATTGTAGCTCTTAACTGACTGCGAATGTTTGTAGGGAAAAGCACTTGGTAAAATTTGTCCCCCAATCTTTTTAGTAATTTACTATTTGTCTTTTTCTCCTCAATTAGCTGTAATGTAAGGTCTATCTCGTTCATTTCCAGCCGAAACTCATCCCATATGTCACCTTGATCTGAACACACACGAATCTTATTGTCATCTGTTACAAGCACCTGAAAATCATGGTAAGCGGGATATGGCATCTGATTTATAGCATTAAATCTCTCTTCCCTTTCCTCATTCGTAATTGGCAAAATATCTTGAATTACCTTTGAAAATAATTTAATTCTTCTGTGGAACTTGCCTTTTTCAAAGAAATCAATTATTTGATGGTACTTAAAGAAATCGCGAACATCAGTGTTAGTAGATTTACCGCTAACTACAATTGTTGGTATTTTTAATCTATATGCTTTTTTAACTAAAGCTATTCCGAGCATTTCTGAGATGCTTGGCAGAGCTATATCAGCAATCAAGAGGTTCCGCCCGTTCCACAAACCAAGATGTCCATCCCACAAAACCATCAACTAATTGAAAATATGAAGGTTTGAAGCCTGCGTAGGCAGAGAGAAGTTGGCGGTGTCGGTTTCCGTCCCCGAAGTTTGCTCAACGCGGGGAACCCGCGCACGCAACTTCTCTTCGCCAAACTTCGGGGCTTTGTTTGTATAGCTTTACTCTTCTAGGGTATAGATGCAAGATATGAGGTAAGGTTAAATTTGTGTACTACCCGTAGGGAGGTGAACCTGCAGGTCTACACTCAACTGAAAACCGCTATAAATGTAACTAGATTTGATATGACATTAGTCACAAAACTGCACAAATTATTAATTTTCCAGTCTGGGAAATCATCTCGAAATCAGATAATTTTTTGGTTTACTTTTAGTATAACTTTCGCTGTTATTTACGCAATTTTAGGATTACAACAAGCATTTAGCCGTGAATATGTAGTTCAAGATGATGCACGACAACATGTATTTTGGATGGCACGTTTTTTAGATCCTAATTTGTTTCCCAATGATTTGATTGCAGATTATTTTCAATCAGTTGCTCCCCTAGGATACTCCAGTCTTTACCATTTAATGGCATCAGTTGGTATTAATCCTTTGCTATTTAGTAAACTGCTACCGTTAATAGTAGGAATAATATTGACAGGATACTGTTTTGGTGTGTCTATGCAAATTTTTCCAGTACCAATTACTGGATTTATTGCCTGTTTGATGTTAAATCAAAATCTTTGGATGAAAGATGATTTAGCTTCTGGTACTGCTAGAGCGTTTGTATATCCTTTATTGCTAGCTTTTTTATATTACTTATTACGTAAATCTTTATTACCTTGTTTAGTATCAATTGTACTTTTAGGAGTATTTTATCCCCAATATGTATTTATATCTGCTGGTATTTTAATTCTGCGACTGGGGAATTGGAACAAGAGAAATTTTGGTTTTTCTGCACAAAAAAATGACTATATATTCTGTGCATTTGGCTTAGGAGTAGCATTTTTGGTGATG
This sequence comes from Nostocaceae cyanobacterium, assembly GCA_030065825.1. GTDB lineage: Bacteria > Cyanobacteriota > Cyanobacteriia > Cyanobacteriales > Nostocaceae > JASJCY01. Next base: position 4,241 of record JASJCY010000005.1, read on the forward strand.
TTACCCTACGCGCTCAAATCATCAGAATTTGCACCATTAATTACCCTAGCGCAAGCAAAACAATTACCAGAATTATTTCCCGGAGGACGTTCTGTTTATTTTAATGATAATCCTTTAATATATTTTCTAGGTAAAGGGCGTAGTGGTATGTTATCACCATGGTTTTTTGCACCTGTAACCCTTTGTGGTGCTTTGGTATTGCCCCCTCTAATCCGAAATAATCCTAAATTTCCTTTACTTAAAAAATTGACTGGTGAAATTGTAGTTTTACCACAAATACTAATCACATCAGTCACAATGTTTGTAATTGCTCATCTTTTATTATTTAGACTTTATCTTCCTAGTCGATATGTTGGTTACAGTTTCCGAATTGTGATTACACTTTCTGCTGCAATCGCACTCACAACTATTTTGGATGCTGTGTTATCAAATGCATCTACACCATCTACAAAATATAATTACTTCCGCAAAGTATTTGCCCTTAGTTTCACTATAATGCTGAGTATTGTATTACTTTTTTATTATCCCTGTTTCTTAAAAAAGTTTCCTAAAACTGCTTACGTCAAGGGTTCTTTTCCATTTCTATATGAATTCTTTCAACAACAGCCAAAAGATACTTTAATTGCTTCTTTAACAGAAGAAGTTAATAATTTACCAACATTTTCGCAACGCTCAATCTTGGCAGGGAGAGAATACGCTATTCCTTGGCAATTTGGTTACTACAGTAAATTTCGTCAGCGCACTTTCGACTTAATAAAAGCTCATTACAGTCCTAATATAGTAGATGCAAAAAATCTAATTCAAAAATATGGAGTCAATTTTTTCTTATTAGAATCTGGGACATTTACACCAAAGTACATCAAAAAAAATAAATGGCTAAAGCAATATGTTAATAGTGATATGAATCAGGATAATTTAGTGCAATTAACTACTGATGTTTTCCAAAGATTGCAGCAGGGAAATGTACCAGCTTTAGCAAATATTGCACCAAATTGTACTGTGGTAAAAATTCAAAATTTTGTGGTGATAGATGCTAAATGTATCATCAAAATGAGGAATGAATAATTATAAATTTGTAGGGGCGCAATGCTTGCGCCCATGGAATTTGTAGGGGCGCAATGCTTGCGCCCATGATTTATAAATTAGGAATTTGTAGGGGTAAAATGCTTGCGCCCATGATTTATAAATTAGGAATTTGTAGGGGTGCAATGCTTGCACCCAGGAGTTATGAATTAGGAATTCAAAATTAGGAGTTTTTAATTTTTAATTTTTAATTGTACTGATAATTGGTAACTGATATGACAAACCCCAAAACAGATAAATGGCTAGAAATTGGTAAAATTCTTGCACCCCAAGGTTTGCGTGGAGAAATGCGAGTTTCCCCGGACACCGACTTCCCCGAAAGATTTGAAGTACCGGGAACTCGTTGGTTGTTACATTCTGGCGAAAAGCAGCCAAAAGCAGTGGAATTACTATCAGGACGTTATATAGAAAGCAAAAATTTATATATTATCAAAATTGCGGGGGTAGAGAATCGTAACCAAGCAGAAGAATTGCGTGGGTGTAAATTATTAGTTCCAGAAAGCGATCGCCCAAAATTAGAAGAAGGTGAATATTATGTCCTTGATTTAATTGGTGTACAAGTCTTTATGCAGGAGACAGGGAAATTCATCGGGACGGTGGTAGATGTTATTTCTGCGGGGAATGATTTATTGGAAGTAGAGTTACAACAAGAAGAAGGGGAAACTGGGAAAGTAACCAATCATAAAAAATCAGCCAAAAAAGTTTTAATCCCATTTGTGGAAGCGATTGCACCTGTGGTTGATTTAGAGTCAGGGAGAATTGAAATTACACCACCACCAGGTTTATTGGAAATTTAGATGCATATTATGGTTCTTCAACACAATATTACAATACTTTTGGGCGCAAGCATTGCGCCCCTACTAATTAAATATCTAACTCTGCTAAATCGAGTTTAGAACCATAGGTTTCGATAAATTCCCGTCGGGGTGCAACGCGATCGCCCATTAAAATTGTGAAAATGCGATCAGCTTCTGCTGCGTCTTCAATTTCTACTTGCTTCATCATCCGAGTTTCTGGATTCATGGTAGTATCCCATAGTTGTTGTGGCATCATTTCACCCAAACCTTTGAAGCGTTGAATGTTATAGTTAGCATTTGCGGGGAATTGGGCAATTTGCTGTTGTAATTCCCTATCGCTATAGCAATAGTAATGATTGCGTCCCCGTTCCAACTTATATAATGGGGGGCAAGCAATGTAAACGTATCCTTGCTCAATTAAAGCTTTTTGATAACGATAGAAGAAGGTTAACAATAGGGTACGGATGTGCGCACCATCAACGTCAGCGTCAGTCATAATTACTACGCGATGGTACCGTAATTGTGATGAGTCAAATTCTTCCCCTTTCACCCCCAAACCAATGGCTGTAATTAGGGATTGGATTTCGTTATTCTTATAAATTTTCGCATCGTCTGTCTTCTCAATGTTGAGAATTTTACCCCGCAGAGGAAGAATTGCTTGAAAACGTCTGTCCCTTCCCTGTTTAGCACTTCCTCCAGCAGAATCACCTTCCACCAGATATATCTCCGATTCTTCTGGATCTCGGGAAGAACAATCAGCTAATTTCCCTGGTAATGGAGAAGATTCTAACACCGATTTCCGACGTACCAATTCCCGTGCATGACGTGCAGCTTCTGCAGCTTTAAAAGCTTGAATGGCTTTATCTAAAACAGAATCGGCGACATTAGGGTGAAATTCCAAATATTCGTTGAGAATCTCCCCAACCAGAGAGTCTACAATCCCTCTGACTTCCGTATTACCCAGTTTAGTTTTGGTTTGTCCTTCAAACTCCGGTTCCGGAACTTTCACCGAAATTACCGCAGTTAAACCTTCACGGACATGTTCTCCACTGAGGTTAGAATCATTATCCTTGAGTTTATTCCGCTTGCGGGCGATCGAATTTAAACTGCGAGTCAAAACCGCTTTTAACCCTTCCAGGTGAGTACCACCATCCACCGTGCGAATATTGTTGGCAAAACCCAATATATTATCCGAATAGGCATCAGTACACCACTGCAATGCTACTTCCACCTGCACATTATGACGTTCCCCCTGGACAAAGATAATTTCTTCATGCAGTGGCTGCTTATCGCGGTTAATATATTCTACATATTCCCGAATTCCGCCCTTATATTCGTAGCTTTCTACCTTTGGTTGGTCACTCTTGAGTAATTCTAGACGGTTATCAGTAAAAGTAATTTTAACCCCTGCATTCAGATAAGCTAACTCCCGCAGGCGACCCGCTAAAGTAATATAATCAAACTCTGTAACAGTAGTGAATATTTGGGCATCCGGCTTAAAAGTCACAGAAGTTCCGGTACGATTATCTTTATGAGGCTTAGTTTGCAGTTCATTAATGGGAATACCCCGTTCATAACGCTGAACATGAACCTTTTTATCCCGCCAAACCGTCACCTCAATCGACTCAGACAAAGCATTAACAACAGAAACACCAACCCCGTGCAAGCCACCAGAAACCTTATAACCGCCACCGCCAAATTTACCTCCAGCGTGCAAAACCGTTAACACAGTCTCCAATGCCGATTTTCCCGTTTGGGGATGAATATCTGTAGGAATACCCCTACCATTATCTGTTACAGTAACAGAACCATCGGCATTAAGATCCACCTCCACGTGGGTACAATAACCCGCCAAAGCCTCATCAATGGAGTTATCCACCACCTCGTAAACTAGGTGGTGGAGTCCTCTAGGTCCAGTGGAACCGATATACATCCCCGGTCGCTTACGGACGGGTTCCAGACCTTCCAGAACTTGAATCTGATCGGCACTGTAACTACTCGTCATGAAAATTCTCCTGATTCGTGGGGGTGAAGTCGCCCAAAGGCGTCAAAAAGTAAAAACACTCCAAGATTGTAACACAAAAGCCTTGCTGGCGAATATAAGCGGATTAGATGATAAATTTATGAAGGGGATGTACCTCGATGGGAGAGGGGGAGACAAGGGAGAGGGGGAAGACAAGGGAGAGGGGGAAGACAAGGGAGAGGGAGAGATGACAAATGACAAAATTAATCGTAATTTGTGGTGGGACTGCGACGGGAAAATCAGGTCTGGCTTTGGCTTTGGCGATGCGGTTAGGAACGGTAATCATTAGCGCGGATTCCCGTCAAGTATATCGCGAGTTTAATATTGGAACCGCTAAACCAAACCTTGAGGAGCAAAAGTTGGTTCCACACTATCTCATAGATATCTGCAATCCCACAGAGAATATGACAGTAGCAGATTACCAGGAACAAGCACAAGGGTTAATTGCCTGCTGTGCTTGTTCTCCCCTCCTCGTGGGTGGTACTGGCTTATACATCAAATCTGTGACCCGGGGAATGAAGATTCCCAGGGTAGCACCACAACCACAATTGCGATCGCAACTGGCATCTTTGTCACAGGTACAACTTTACAAAATGTTGGAACAAGTAGATTCTGCTGCATCAGCAAAAATTCACCCTAATGATAATGTACGGACTTTAAGGGCATTAGAGGTATTTTATGTTACTGGTTGTCCCATTTCTGCCCAGCAAGGAGAAAACCCCCCAAGTTATCCGATTCTGCAAATTGGTTTAGATTGTGAACCTGATATTTTGACTCACCGAATTGCCCAACGTACTGAAAAAATGATAGCAGATGGGTTAGTCAAAGAAGTAGAATATCTTTGCCAAAAATACGGTGTTGATTTGCCTTTGTTAAATACCTTGGGATACCAAGAAATTAAGCAATATTTACTGGGGGATATTTCCTTAGAAACAGCCATAGAACTAACGGTTTTGCATACTCGTCAATTTGCTAAACGTCAAGGTACTTGGTTTCGTGCAGTTCCAGAAATTGAATGGTTTGATGCCGAAAATCCGAATTTGTTAGAACAGGTTTGGCAACGAGTTCAACAGTTTAGCACTGATTTCGGTGAAGAGGGCGTTGCATAAATGTGGGATGATTTTGATGGTTTTGTAGGATGAGCATCTTGGTTTGTGGAACGGGCATCCCTGCCCGTTTTCTATATTTCTAAGGCAGGTAAGATGCCTACCCCACTCATATTCATCCCTTAATTCAGCAATGCCGTGAAGAGATAATCAGAATCAATTGATACTTAACATTGAGTAACAATTATTTAATTCCAATTGTTTATATAAACACTAATATAAATATTGAATGCTAAGGTACAAAATAACTATTTTTATCTTACACATGAAAAAACTAGTACTCAACGGTTTGGCATCTTCCGGATTTCTTTTGCAAGCAACTAAAAGCAAAATTCTGCAAGCAGGATTGGCAATGGCTTTTATGCTATCATTTATAGCTAAACCTGCTTATGCTCACCATCCCTTTGGGGGAGGAACTCCCACCAACCTTTTTGAAGGTTTTATGTCTGGTTTGGGACACCCAATAATCGGTATTGACCATTTTACCTTTGTTGTAGCGGTGGGATTACTGGCTGCCCTAAAACCCAGAGGCGGAATTTTTGTTCCCATTGCCTTTATTATCGCTACTTTAGCCGGAACAGGTATTCACCTACAAAGCTTAGATTTACCTGCACCAGAAATTGTTATCTCTGCATCTGTGCTAGGATTTGGGATTATGCTGGCGATGAAAGACAGTCCTAATTTAGGATGGTTAATTGGAACAGCAGCAATAGCCGGAATCTTTCACGGTTACGCTTACGGAGAGGCAATTGTAGGTGCCCAGATGACTCCTTTAGTGGCTTACCTCGCAGGTTTCGCCATTATTCAATTAATTGTATCCTTAATTGCCTTCCAAGTTGGTAAATTAACCTTGAGGAGAATTGCAGATCAACCTTCTCTAATGTTGCGCTTTGCGGGATTTACCATTGCTGGTGTTGGTGCGGCTTTCCTCTCTTCAGCACTACTGGCTTAGTTTGGGGTCTAGCACCCCCGTCGCTTTGGTAAAAAACATTCCCAGATTTGACGGTGGGACAGGCATCCTTGCCTGTCTAACCACAATCAAGATGGGATGATTTACAGCAGATTTCTAGAAGTGTGAAGTACAATTGGACGGGCAAGGATGCCCATCCCACAATAGGTACAGTACAATTGGACGGGCAAGGATGCCCATCCCACAATAGTTTGAATAACTGTTAACTATTGCTAGTTGTGATTCCTGGTAAGCTATTAAGTTCTGCCTCACTCAGAGGATTTCCCCCAAATTGATCGTACATCCGAACCAATGCCCCTGTAAAACCAGCGTTGTAGTCCAAAGCCACCTCATTACGGATATAATCAGTGCGATCGTCTACATAGTCATAATCATCTGCGGAAGCAGGACCACCCACCAAAGCTCCATAAAGAATATTATTATTAGGAGTAGAATCGTTAAAGTTACTCCAATCGCCACCGTGAGCAGCTCTATGATGGGGTCTTAAGGGATAATCATTACCAAAACCCACCATGTAACTGAAATTTCTAGGGTTATCGCCAAGCATGTAGTTAATTTGACTGTTAGCAAAGTTCGAGTAGCGACCTTGATAATCGGTGACTCTATCGCTATAGACACCTGCGAGGAAGGCAGTATTAGCACTATATCTTAAAGAACCCCATTGACTTGCCCAGGCAAGTCCACCATTGGTATAGGTAATACTTCCACTGTTGGGATTACTCCAGGAATCAAGCCAATTTTCCACATCATCACGGTATTGAGACCCATCATCGGTCTCTTGGGCAAGAAGAACGGCTATACCAGGGTCTTTATCATCCCAACTGTGGGTTTCTCCTTGCCCAACTCCTTGGTAATAGTTTTGGGCTTTTGTGAGATAGGATTGGTCACCAGTTGCTTTATACAACCAAGTTGCACCCCAAGCAAGTTCATCATTGTAGCCACTCCAGGAATTATAGAATCCAGCAGCATTAGGAATAGAAACGGAATATTTGCCTCTATAGGTGTCAGCAAATTCGTACAGTTGTTGGGCATTTTGCAGCAGAGTGTCTGCGTAAGCACTGTCAGTGGAACGGAAAATAATTGAAGCAGCAGCCAAAGCAGCAGCAGCTTCACCAGCTAAGTCAGAACCTGGATTCTCACGGTCAATCTTGAAAGCTGGTCTGTCCATGGTCATCTCTTCCGGAGGACCCCAATAGGCATGGTCTGCGTTACCATCTCCGACTTGTCCCCAGAATTCTTTAGTCCCATTTTCGTCGGTAATGTGTGCCTTGAGGATATAATCAGTACCCCACTTGATTGCCTCTAATGCCTCATCCAATTGACCACTCTGTTCATAGGCATCTCGGTATTCAACCACACCCCAACTGAGCATGGTCATTGCCGCAGCCATGGGAAATCCAAATTTGACACCATCCCCAGCATCGTAATAACCACCACTCAAATCAACATCAACATCAACATCAGGTCTATCACTATCAGCTCTATCATTGAGAGCAGAATCACCACGCCACTCTATACGATTATCATCAGGCAATTCACCTGAACGTTGAGCCTCGTAGAATAGGAAAGACTTTTGTAAAGCTTCACCATAGTTGAAACTACCTTGTTGGGGCACATCGTTATTATTTGAGTCGTCATTGATGATAGTAGCTACACCTTGACTATCAATAGATAACTCTGGCAATACAGGAGAAGAAGCATCATCATTGAAAATTGTCCCTACACCTTGACCATCAATAATGCTAGCATTGCTCGGATTTGACAGATTGACGGTAAATGTTTCGTCGTTCTCAATAGATGTATCACCAGTGATTTCTACATTAATTGTTTGGCTAGTTTCACTGGGTGCAAAGGTAATAGTACCAGCAGTAACAGTATAATCATCACCCGCCATTGCCGTATCATCAGCAGTAGCATATTCGACTGTTACTGTTTCATCACTCGCTTCAGATAACTGCACCTCAAAAGTAGCCGTAGCAACACCTGTATCACCTTCAGTAACAGCAATATCACTGATGGAAACTGTTGGTAGTGTTATTGGTGAGTCTAGAGGCTGTCCATTGAGAAAATAATTAGTTGGTTCTGAAATTTGTCCAGAGTAATTGGCATTGAAACCAAAACTTATAGTCTCTCCAGGGGCAATATCAGGGTTCCAACTCCCACCATTCTCAATCAAGTAACGACCTCCTGGTTGAGATTCAAATTCAGCCCCCCAAATTTCATATATTTGGAAATCAGCCTCAAATTCTAGAGTCCATGTATTTAAAGGGGTGTTGCCATTGTTAGTAATGAATAAATTACCAGTAAAGCCATTACCCCAGTCATAACCTGCAGCAAACTGTACCGTTATTGGACTACTAATAATAGCCTGATCGTCATCGATAATTGTGCCTATTCCTTGAGAATTAGCAATGGTAGCGTTATTAGACTCAGATAACTCCAGTATGAAAGTTTTATCTTCCTCTTCTATGGTGTCACCAGCAATCGGCACAGTGATAGTTTTGCTGGTTTCACGGGGTGCAAAGGTAATAGTACCAGCGGTAGCACTATAATCAGAACCCGCAATTGCTGTACCATCCTTGGTAGTGTAATTTACTGTTACTTCCTCGTCACTGGCTTCAGATAACTGAACCTCAAAAGTAGCGACATTACCATCTGTATCACCTTCATTGACGGTAACCTCATTAATTGAGAGGGTTGGTAGAGGTACAGGTACGGGTGCAGTACTATCCAGGGGTTCTCCATTGAGGATATAGTTACTCACATCCTGCAATTCTCCAGAGTAACTAGCCTGAAAACCAAAAGAGACTTCGCTACCAGAAGAGACATTACTATTCCAACCCACATCCTGGACAATATAATAATGTCCTGACTCGGAAACTTGATGAGAAACGATCTGGGCATTCCAAATGTTGTTAATCTCAAAGGGAGAATAGAACTCTAAAGTCCATTCACTCAAATGACTATTACCATTGTTACCAATGGTGATATACCCTACAAAACCATCATTCCAGCTATCCGTAACTAACAAGTCAGCAGTATTCATATTTTTCACCTATTCACTATGCGTGAAACAACAAGGTGATGCCAGCCCTGACTTTTTATATTGGCAATAAAAAATACTCTATCTAATTCTAGACGATAAATCTCAAATTGTTCACAAATCCTTTATATAAAATTTTTCTCAAATTTATCACATATATATTTTAGTCAATTATACGTGTAATGATTTTTGTGTGAATAAATTTTTATGGGAAAATACCGAATAATAGCACATAATTACAACCAATGTTCCTAAAATACAGGGAACAAGAGAAATTAACTAAGTAGGTAAGAAAATATTTTAACACTCCCTATTACCTAGTCAGGTATCAACTCCTAAATTTATGCAAATAGAAATAATTGATGCTATAATGTCCGATTACATACTTGTGACAAATATATAATTGTCACATAGGTAATTTTGGGATATTTATGTAATGCAAAAATAGGTATGCAAAAGGACATAGTTTGCTTTTATTGTTGAATGTGGTATATAAAGTTAGTTTAAATAGATCACAAATTACGTTCTATTCTAGGTTATATGTACTTTATATAATTGATGGCTTGGGAAAAGTAATTTGAAATATATATAGTTTTCCATAAATATCAATATTAATAATTGATATGATTGATAATTATCTAATCCTGTTGCTTTTAATTATTCCCTAATGGGTATGTAATAACTGCATAGCAATTAAGATGATTAGGGAATTTTATAAAATCGGTGTTATTGGCATTTTTTGAAAGCATAAAATATTTGATTTTCTCATGGTTCTCAAAAACCCAAATATAGCAAATTTCACTTGAGTCAAATACATTTTTGTGGGATGGGCATCCCTGCCCGTCCTAATTTCACCGATTCACTTTGTATTGCACTCAACCGAAAACCGCTATAAATAAACAGACGTTGCACTGCAACGTCTTTACATTTACATCTGTTATATGTGTAACATTGCTGAATCAAAGGATGAATATGAGTAGGGTGCCGGAAAATGTAAGGAACGGGCAAGATGCCCATTCCACAAAACTATTAAAATCATCCCGCATTTATAGCGGTTTTCGGTTCTAGGGGGAGCCTACTTACTCCAAGCCACGACCTGTCTACCCGTAGGGTGTAGAATACAGGATGAGTGGGTGGGATGGGCATCCCTGCCCGTCCAAATTTCACCAATTCAGTTTGTATTTCACAAGCGTGAAAACTGCTATATACAATGCCACATCTGTAAAATTTCCAGATGCAACATATAGTCCGTTAAAAAACTACATTGTCAAAGATTGAGTATCGTTCTCAATTAACTTCGCTAAATCCTGCAAGAATGCCGCAGCATGGGCACCGTAAATAATCCGGTGGTCACAGGTCATATTAACCTGCATTTGTTGCCGCACCCCAAACATACCATCAGGGGTAGCTACCACTTGGGGACTGGATGCACCAATTGCCAAAATGGAACCTTGTCCGGGGGGCAAAATAGCATCAAATCTATCTACCCCAAACATGCCCAAATTGGTCAGCGTAAATGTACCAGTACTATACTCTTCCGGCTGTAGCTTTTTAGCCCTTGACCTTTCTACCAAAGATTTCCAATTCCGAGATAGGGAATAAATATCCATTTGGTCAGCGCTTTGTAATACCGGGGTAATCAACCCACCATCATCCATTGCTACAGCCACAGCAACATTAATACCAGAATTATAAACAATTCCCTGCTCAGAGTAGCGGGCATTAATTAAAGGATGTTTTTGTAAGGTTACCGCTACGGCTTTTGCCAGTAGCGCCGTCATAGTTACACCTTTAGATTTAATCTGCTTATAAAGCTTATTTAAGGCATCAGTGGTAATTGTATAACCTACATGAATTACGGGTACGGCAAGGCTAGCAACCATATTCCGCACCACAGCATTTTGCAAGGTAGTAAAAGGTACAGTTTCACCCGGGGTAGCAGCAACAGGTGCAGGTGCAGGTGCAGGGGGAGTAAAACTGGGGACTGGGGACGGTGCAGGGGGGGCAACAACTTGTGGTGTTTTGCCAGCAGCAACTTCCACATCTTCAGCAATGATACGACCGTGGGGACCACTACCAGAGAGTTTACTCAGATCGACCTTTAACTCCTTTGCCAACTTCCGGGCACGGGGTGAGGCTATAATCCTCCCAGAAACCTGTTGGGAGCCGTTTTGAGCCACCGAGACAGATGTGGCGACGGCAGCAGCATTACTTGTTTGTCCGCCGTTTGTAGCGGCAGCAGCAGCCGGTGCGGCAGTTGCAGTAGTTTGAGATTTAGCTTGCGCTACCGCTGTGGCAATTTCTGCTTCCGTTTCTGCCAACAGAGCGATCGCAGAACCCACAGGAGCGCTTTCACCAGCTGGCACTAGGATGTGTGCCAAATATCCTTCATAAAAGGATTCCACATCCATATCTGCCTTATCTGACTCGACAACCACCACTGTTTCGCCTTTTTCCACTTTATCGCCGGGAGATTTAACCCAGGAGACAATTTTTCCTTCGGTCATGGTGGAACTTAAGGCGGGCATGAATACTTCGTTAATGCTCATAGGGGGTTTGGCGAATCGATAATTTATGGACTATAAAAGCTTGTACCAGATCGAATTGTAGCTTGACCTCGGACATGAGGAACCATCTTAGAACCTATTAGTCTATTAATTTGTATTTGGAATCGCAATTTAAAAGACCCCGTTCTTAAGGACGGGGACTCATTAAATCAAAATATTAACTCTAAAGTAAGAAGATCAGGGGTGATGTGAGAAACTACAATTCATTAAAAGACCCCCTCCTTAAAAACGGGGACTCATAACTAAATTGTTTCAAAGAGCCATTTAATTATGTCGGCAAAGTTGAAGATTTTGATATTTTTGATACTAAGTATCTTTGCCGCAGTTATCGGTGGAATCTCCTATATTGCCAAGCGTGAACCATCTCCATCGATTGCTGCCATTACCAGCAAAGGGGAGCAGCAACGATTCCCTGCCGCCGAAACTGCGGCAGAGCTTGTGTCCAATTCTGGTAGAGTTAACTATAAAACTATACCTCTTGCCCAAGTAACATCCGTAATCCAAGGAACCGATCCGGTTACCCTTGCCACTTATGCCTTTGACAATATGGAATCAAAGGGAGGAACCCGCAAAATAGAGATAGTCTATCCACAACGAAATCAGGCGTTAGTAACCATAACGCGAACAAAGATGAGCGAAAATTCTGTGCGTGCAATTAAATACCGAGTTGAATTTACAAAGTTTGGGCGATCGCTACTTGTGAGTTCACCCCCTCTATGGCAAATTGTTTGGATTGGTTATCAAGAACAATGTCGGGATACAACAGGAGTGCAGCTAGTAGCATCCAGCACCACTTGCCAATAAATGCTAAAGTAGGGGCGGGGTTTGGTGGGGTGATGGGGAGGTAGGGGCGGAGTTTCCCCACCCAGGAGTAGCAAGAATAACTTCGCCCCTCCCAAAACAATTAAAAATATCCTGCACCGAAGTCCAAAGCGCTACAAAATTGGTAACTTTGCCCTTTCAAACTCCAAACTTCAAACTCTGCACCTTTGCGCTTGTTAATTCCCAACTTTTTGAGGGTGCAAGCCGCAGCACCTGACTAATTTTTAATCCTCAGAGGGCGCAAGCATTGCGCCCCTACAAAGTGTTAACTCCTAATCCCCAGCTTAAACATCGCCGCGAATTTCTTCGATGACGCCATCCCGCAGTACGATTTCCACCTGCATTTTACTAATCAGGTTATCGCCAGTTTCTACGCGGAAAAAGCCTTCGAGTTGAAACTGATTGACTTCTTGATCTAATTCCAGATATTGAACTTGCTGTAAATTTTGCAGGCTTTGATTTTTCTGTTCTAGCAGTTCGCTTTTCTTTTGGTTGACCTGAAATTGAATATTTTCGATTTGTTCACGAGCTTCCGGACCGGGGGGTTGCACAGTCTGCTTTTGAATTTCTGCAACGGCTCTTTGTCCCTGGATGTCCAGTTGTTCTAATTGCTGGTCAAGTTGATTGATTTGGGTTTGCAGTTGTTCCTGTACTTCCTCTTTCCACAGAGGAGTAACAATGGCTTTGACATTAACGGCTCGTTTTAGAAGTAATTGCGGTTTGGAGACATCCATAATCAAAATTACACGTTCACTAAGGGAGATTGTAAATGGAATTATTAGGCAAACATCTGGTCAATGATATCGCGATAGCGCTGTGTGACAACATATCGCCTAATTTTCAGGGTTTGTGTCATCATGCCGTTTTCTACCGAAAATGGCTCCAGAATTAGTTTGAATGGTCCAATACGGTCATCTGGTCGATAGCTTGGACGGTTTTGCACTTCCCGATTCAATTCTTGCCGAAACAAATCCTGGATTATTTTACTCTCCAAGTTAATTTTTTGACCTGTTGTTGATGTTACATTTTCATCTTGGGCACTACTAGCAGCCCATTGTTCTAAGGCTTCCATGTTGGGAACAATTAAAGCACCCAAAGTTTTACAATCTTGCCCCACCAGCATAATCTGATCGATGTAGGGCGATCGCAAACAAGCATCTTCAATGGGCTGGGGTTCGATGTTTTCCCCATTGGTTAATACAATGGTATCTTTTGCCCGTCCGGTGAGAATTAGGTCATTTTCTGTTGTTACCCAGCCCAAATCGCCGCTATCAAACCAACCTTCGCTGTCAATGGCTTTGGCTGTGGCTTCTGGATTTTTGTAATAGCCTTGCATAATTTGGGGTCCGCGTAACAGTACCAACCCTTTTTCTCCCTGGGGTAACTCTTTGCGGGTTTCTGGATCGACAATTTTAACTTCTGTGTAGGGAATTGGTTTGCCTACTGTACCGCGCAAATTATACTGGGAACGCCGGAAATGGGTAGCGGGAGAGGTTTCTGTTAAGCCATAAGCAACTAAAATCTCTACACCAACTATTTCAAAAAAGTCATCTATATGCTTGGGAAGGGCACCACCACCACTGATCATCAGTTTGACTCTGCCTCCGGTAGCTTCCCTGACTTTCCCATACACGAGTTTTTCTGCTAAAGCATGTAGGGGAGACAAAGCTGCTGCTTGGGCTTTAGCTGCCAAGCGTTCTGCCATTGAGGGATGCAGATTATTTAAATCTAAACCTTGGGCTATGCGCCGTGCTTTAATGTATTTATTGCTAATACTTAGTAAGTTTTTAACTAGGCGTTGTTTGCCCTGTGGTTGTTCCCGGAATTGCTTTTGTACTCCTTCATAAATGGATTCCAACAAACGGGGTACAGCTACTATGTAATGGGGTTTAAATTGTTTCAAATCCCGCTTGATGGAACGCAAATTTGTGTAAACTAAAGTACAACCTTGAGAGAGTAAGAAATACTCGGCAGTACGTTCGTAACTATGCCATGTCGGCAGAATACTGAGGACAATATCTCCTTCCTCTGGTTGCAGAACTGCCAAAATATTATTGACTTGGTGCATTAAGTTACCATGACTGAGCATTACACCCTTGGGTTTACCAGTAGTTCCCGATGTATAAATTAGGGTTGCCAGCATATCATGGCTTTGCTTGACTGGTACCAGGGTCTGGTTAACCCCAATTTCCATCAACTCCTGGAAGTTGACAATTTTGAGACTTTCTGAGGTTGGTGTTGCTTCATCGGAAAGTAGAATGACTAATTGAATGGGCAACTCCCCTAACCCTTGTTCCAGCTTTCTAAAAGTCTTGACATCTTCCACTACTAATATGGTACTATCACTATGTGTCAAGATATACAGTAGTTCTTCCTTGTCTGCTTGGGAACTACGCACCGCATTTACTCCCCCAGCCATCATAATACCTTGATCGGCAATCATCCATCGGGGGGAATTATCAGCAATTAAAGAAAAGCGATCGCCTACTTTCGCTCCCAAAGCCTGCAATCCAGCTGCAAATTGCTGTATTTGCCGATAGAGCATTGTATAAGTTATTTCTACTTTTGGTTTAGCATGGGGGTCACGCAAAGCAACAGTATTACCAAATTTCTTTGCTACCAAAGACCACATTTCTGGCAAGGATTGTACATGGGAATAATCAGCCAATCCCTGTGACTTCAAACGTTCTTGTTCATTCATATAAAAAGATAAATCGGTACTTTTTGAAGTTTTTAACATAACACATCATTAAAATACTTTACCTGTTGCTCTTCCACCATAGTCCGCAATTAACCTCAAATAGACAGACTTAATAGACACTATTCCCACTGTCTATGACAATCCATGATAATTTTCTTAATATATTGATAAATATTTATATTAAAATAAACATATATAGATAAAAAGTGATGTGAGGAGAAAAACTGATGTTGGTGCATGTGAATCTGTGTAAATTCCTGTGCATCAAACTCAATTACACTAACCACTTTTACCGCAGGAGGTGATTATCTATGGGTTTGATGGATACTTTATTGCTGACAACTAGCAGTACGGTTCTTTGCTTAGCCTTTCCCAAGCTTCTATCGATGATTTTAAGCAATCAAACCAACCGTACTAAACCTGATGAGAAAGTATCAACATCACCAATAGCCACAAGTAAAATTACGGCTTTCCCCTATTGTACGAGTTATATTTTAACAGGAAGCCCATCATGTAGATTTAGTCCTCATTTTTGTGCCAAATGTTCTTTGGTAGATTGACAGATTGTATTTTGTGTGCTTCCTAAACTAGAATTTTTCTAGTGATGAAATTTTTTATTAGGGTATAATTTCTGCTATTTCCTATTTTTTTGCAATTCTTATCATCACCATAGATAATCGTCAATAGCAACAACTAAGAGTAAATTGTCAATCAAAAACCACGAAAAACTTACCAAATATCAAAAGAATCTTTACTCTGTTGAACTTTGTCAATACCAACAACAAAAAGAATTGTTTCTAAATAGAATCAAAATCTGTTATGCTGATAACTTGCACCATTCTCAAGAAAAGCCAGAAGTCCCTATGTTCTGGTTACCAGCGTCACGCTGGTAACTAGGAAAGTTGAGGCTCTGCCTCGTGGTTATCCTTTTTGGAAGTGCAAGTTGTTAGTTATCTTTATGAAGAATTGTTAAAACAAGCTGATTATTAATAAAAACTTATATAACCTAAAAGAAATTCAAAACTCAAATTTGCTAAATTTCAGACAGTTTTATTGCACAATAGAAATATTAAAGCGTCGATATCAAAGAGGGGATAACCTATGGATTTGATTGGTATTACTTTAGTGACGCTACTAAATACTGCTATCTGTCTTGTTTTTCCTAAAGTACTACATTTAATTGTGGCTCCTAAAGCTAAAGCTGAAAAAAAGGTACGAACAGTAACTGTTAATGTTCAGGAACAAGATAGCAGTTCTGAAATACCGAGTTTTCCTTATTAAGGGTAAAAAAAGGTGGTGTTGCTGAATCAAGGTATGAATTCAGTTTCGCGCATGAGACGCAAAGCAGAACTTCCCACAAGGTAGAATCGTTGTTTAATTATACCTAAAAATACAAATTCACAGTCCAATTCAGCAACGCCAAAAAGGTAAATCACAGACATGCATAAATAAAACATATAGAATGATTTAGCCCAATTCGGAAGGATTTTTTGCTAGTTTCAGATGTCGATTCATCCTGCAAATAATGCAATGCCTTTTATTTATATTTATCTGCAAACATTAATGTTACTTGCGATTTTGAGGCTGGCATCCTTTGTCTGGAGCAACTGTTGAATTTGGTCTATCGTAAATGCTAGCATATCCAGTCTCTTTGAGCAAATCCTGTCCTTGTTGTGTCAACATTAAATTTGCATAGGCTTCCCCTACTTTTTGTTTTTCTGGATTATTCGTGTCAATAATTACATACAACTTGCGGGTAATCGGGTAGCGACCACTGCTAATTGCCTTAGAGTTAACTCTTATCCTGTTTTTAAAACGAACGCAGTTCTCGTATTTATCAAACTGCAAAGAAATGTAGGGTGAAATGGCTCTTTCTTCTGATTTTATTCTCAGAGGCAAGGACTTAACACGACATTGCCATATTACCTCCGGTATTGAGGCAAAATAGATACCTCCTTTGTTGTTTGCGACTTTCTTTATACCATCAGTTGTGTTTATTGCAAACTTAGAATAAGGAATCAATTCCTCATCCTTAATCTTTAATACATTATTAATAAAATAACGTGGTGTACCCCCGTCATTTGGGTCGCGAGTGTATGCTATAATTGGTATATCTTCACCGCCAAATTCCTTCCAGTTAGTAGTTTTACCTGTGTAAATATCTTTTAGTTGATCTAGTGTCAAACTTTGAATCTTCAGTTCGCGGTTGACTGCAATTGCAATACCATCAATAGCTATTTCTTTTTGTATAAGACCTTTCTTTTTTTCCTCATCTTTCAGTGGTCGAGAAGACATAGAAAAATGCAGTTTATTACCTAACAACATTCTAATACCTGTCCCAGATCCTGGTGTTTCATTTTTATCATGTTTCTGGTATTTTATTGTAAAATTTGGTTGTGCATTTTGAATTTCTGGGTGAATTTTGTCCCAAATTGGAACCCAAGTCGTACTACCTCCATACTTAAATTCCCCGCTAGGAATGTTCGGCACATCTCTAAAATTGTCGTCTTTCTGCACGGGACTATTAATCTGATTTGCAGCAGGGGAATTATTAGTGCAATTCTCATCATGAGAAATCCAACTATTGACTAACCATAAAATTATTGCAGAAATGAAAAATATACTTAAATAAAGAATCGGGTGTTTGCGATTTATATTCATGTAAATAATTAGTACTAAACTATTCTGAGTTAAAACTATATAACTGAAATTAGTCTAATTTTTGTGGAATGGGCATTTCTGCTCTTCCAAATATTTAATTTAGATGTGCTTTAGCTTAAAAAATAAATTACTAGGCAATGTGCAATTTATTCTTGAAACCCATAACATCACTGTTTAGAATATTCATATTCCAAGGCTTTGAAAAATTGCACATGACCAATTATTAATTCTCCTTGTCGAGGATATGACGTAATAAACTCATTACAGTCCATCCCAACAAACTCGATAAAAGAGTTAATAATCCCGGTATTAAAATGCGGTTAAACAGTTCCCATGCTTCTAGCTTTGAGGTTCGTAAAGTGGGAACAAAAAGGAAAATTAGCAGAGTGGGAATTACTGAACTAATAAACAACAGAAACAGTTGCTTAATGCTGCGTCCTTTGGCAATGAAGAAAGAAACTGAAATAAAAACAACAATCAGTACTAGCCAAAACCCAGTATTAATCCAACTCGTTCCCAAATAACTGATAATTGCAAGCGCTATCAGAAAGCTAAAAGGACTTGTAAGTACAGCACTCAGATTTGAGAATTTACTTTTATTCTTTTGTTTGGGTGTGTTTTTTTCTGATGGGTGTATTGGTTTTAGAACTTCAATATTTGCAGGGGTCTGTGGGGAATTTGGATTATTAGCAACTGAGGGTTCTGTTTCTGAGGATGGCTCAGTTTGTTTTCCATGGGATAAGGATGATTCAATTGGTGGTTGTGTTGGTTTTATATGTTCAATATCTGGAAGATTCTGGGGGCAATTTTGACTATTGGCAACTGAGAGTTCTGTTTCTGAGGGTCGCTCAGTTTGTTTTCCATCAGATAAAGGTGATTTTATAGTGTCTTTATCGGATGGAAGTAAGTCCAACCATTCTTCTATTGTCTGAGGACGTTCTTTTGGATGAATTTGCATTCCCAAGATAATGGCTTGTTCCACCTCATTACTGATTTTTGGGTTTAACTTATGTAAAGGAATTAATGGCTCTTCTGACCTCAATATTGAAGGAGTTGGTGCCTGACCACTCAACAAATAATACAATGTTGCTGCTAAGGCATATACATCGGTATAAGCTCCTCTTTCATATCTTTTTTTATGTTGCTCTATTGGTGCAAAATCCTCTGTTAAATATGGAGTATGCTGTTCTATCTGTAAATTACGGGATATCCCAAGATCGATTAAAACTGCCTCTAAGCCATTAGCTCTCCTGATAATATTTCTCGGTTTGACATCGCGGTGTAGCAATCCCTGATTATGAACTACTTTTAGTGCCTCACCAATTTGCCGAATATAACACAAAGCCTCTCTTTCAGAGAGACGACCTTTGTCTTTCACCCAAATATGTAAATCTTCACCTTCAATGTAATCCATTACAAGGCACCATCCTTCAGGTGTCTTGAAAATGTCTTTATATGGAACAATATAATGATGTTTACATCTTGCTAGATTAATTGCTTCTTTAATAAAATTTTCTTCAAATTTTTCAAACTCTTCGCTTTGAAATTCTTTTCTTATTTTTTTGATAACTACATTTTGCAATTTTTTATTTTTGGCAAGATAGATATCACTAAAACCGCCCATTCTCAATTTTTTTTCAATGGTATACTCACCATTTTTTAACTGATGACCTCGATGCCAGCTACTGTTTTGAAACTGATTTTTAGAAACACACTTTATTTCTTGCTCTGAAATTTTGCTATTTTCCTGACTAGATTTTCCATTGTTATCATTGCTTATTTGTTTGTCAAACATAATATCTACCTCTGTCTTATTTGAAAATGTTTAGTGCAAAACATCTAGAGCAATACTTAGGTATTTCAAACTGTTGATAGTTGTTTGATTCTCATGATTTATCTAGGATTGCTATAATCTGAATAAACATTTACTCCTTAGAGGATGTAAGTTTATAGATTTGCTACAAAATATTACCCGTATCTTAGAAAAGGATTTGAGTTTGCTTATAATACATTTAAAATACAAAGGTTAAGATTAGTTTAAGAGATATTCATCAAATTTAGGCAGCATTTGAATTTTGTAACAATACCCACCGAAGGGTATCACTACAAGGGTAGAGTAGCGACATTCTGCGTTGTAGCTTACTTCTGTTACAGGAGTACGTGTCTATAGTCTGCGGGCTTTTTGCCTCCACTGGGATGCTCTCTCAAATTTATGTATTTCCTTTTCTGAAACACATTGACTTTTTTACATTATTTAATAAAAAAATATTTAAGTTTTAATTTATTAATACAAAAAAATATCTTTAGGTACTAAGGGCTGTTCGCAAGTGTTACCAAAGCTGTTTATCTAGATGCTCGGTTGTTATAATGGATATAAATGAAACAGAAATTTTTCGTGAAATAGCAACAAAACTTGGGCATTAGACATAAGCGTGAAAATTAATTATGCGTTGCCCAAAACCCTTGTTCGGTGACGTTGCAATGCAACGTCACCGAACATTCTTTTCCACCAGATGTCTATTGCTGAATATAATAACTATGAATATGAAATAAAAACCTCACCCCGTCCTACGGACACCCCTCTTTGAACTTGTAACAGAGGGGAAGGGGAGTCACTGCTCCGCTATGGTTAAGCGCGTTGTAGCAAGTGGGGTGGTGAGGTGTATTTTGTAAATTCATATTCCAATTCAGCAACGCCAAAACTTGTATATCACTTGCTATTTTGACATCGCCATTTACCTCTAACTAAGCGAATTTCATCAAAACTATAATCATCACCAAGATACTCCTTAATTGGTGTGAGGGCAATATCTCCTAAAACATCTAATACTTGCCATATTTTTTGTTGTTTTTGGGGACTTACCAACTGATTTAAATCTATTGGTTGATTTTTCTCAATTAAATCACTCAGGTGACGGATAATTGTTGTGGGACGGAGATTGCGTTGTTGGGCAATTTCGTTAACATTTAAACCTTGTTGATATAGTTGTAAAGTCAGTGATTCTGTGTCTGAAGGTAAGTTAGAACTGGGTGAGGTTTTCACCTGGGAATTGGACAAATTTTGTTCTTGACGGTAAGCACGAATTTCTGCCAGGAATTTATCACCATATTCTTCTAATTTGCGAGTCACTACCCCAGAAAGCTGACCAAATTCTGCTTTTGTTTGGGGTTGTACCTGTGCCATCAATTTTAAGGTAGAATCAGCAAAGATAACGTAGGGTGGGATAGACTGTTCGTCAGCGATTTGTTTACGTAAAGAACGCAACCTGTAGAGTAAAATTTCTGCTTGCGAGGCTTTTGTACTTCTTTGTTGTGATATAATCTTTGGTTGTACGGGAACTACAATGGAAACTGTCCGCTGTCGTCGCATGACTTCCCAACTGAGAGCGTTTAATTTCAGTACAGAGTAACCATCGGTAGTTTGTTCTAATAAACCTTGATGGAGGAGAGAACGTCCAAGCAATCGCCATTCATCCACCGTTCTATCTTTACCAATACCATAGGTAGAGAGCTCATTGTGTTTGTATTGTAAGACCTTCCTATTTTTGGAACCCCGCAATACGTCTATAATATGAGTCATACCAAATTTTTCTTTGCAACGAGCCACACAAGATAGGAATTTCATCGCTTCTATTGTCCAATCTTGCACGGGTTTGGAATAACGACAGTTATCACAATTATTACAACTACCAGGGAATCTCTCCCCAAAATAACCTAGTTGAATCGTGCGACGACAGTCTGTACCCTCGGCATAATCTATCATTTGTCGCAGTTGCTGTTTAGCAATTAATTGTTCTTGTTCGTCGCTTTTTTGACTAATACTCCACTCAATAGTTTTGATATCACCATAGCTAAAAAACATTGTACAACGAGAGGGTTCCCCATCTCTGCCAGCTCTCCCGGATTCTTGATAATAACTCTCCAAATTGCGGGGTAAACTGTAGTGAATCACAAACCGCACATCTGGTTTATTAATTCCCATCCCAAAAGCGATAGTTGCAACCATCACCCGCACATCATCCCGAATAAAGCGAGTTTGATTTTGACTACGTTCATTGTCACTTAAACCTGCATGGTAGGGAAGGGCAGAAATTTTGTCATGTTGGAGTTTAAAAGCCAATTCTTCCACTTGTTTGCGTGTCAGACAATAAATAATTCCTGAACCTTCTATTTCCCGAATCATCTCTAAAATTTCTGGGTAAGTATTCTTATTCTTAGAACGCACCTCATAGTAGAGATTTTGGCGATTAAAGCTAGCAACATGAATATTAGGTTGCTTTAGACCTAATTGGGTAATAATATCGGTACGGACGCGATTTGTAGCGGTAGCGGTGAGGGCTAAAACAGGTACATTGGAATAACGTTGACGCAATAAAATTAACTGACGATATTCTGGACGAAAATCATGTCCCCATTCCGATACACAGTGTGCTTCATCAATGGCAAATGCAGATATCCCAACTTCATGATGCACTAAATCCAGTAAGGGGAGAAATCTTTCACTCAACAGACGTTCTGGGGCAACATAGAGTAACTTTACTTTACCGCTTAAAATTGCCTGTTCTCGCGATCGCGTTTGATAACCATTGAGAGTGCTGTTAAGAAATGTTGCGGCAATCCCATTTTTTCGCAATGCTTCCACCTGATCTTGCATTAATGCGATTAGTGGGGAGACTACCACGGTTAAACCTGATTTTATCAGGGCTGGTAGTTGAAAGCACAGGGACTTACCACCACCGGTTGGCATGACAATCAGTGAATCCCTGTTAGAGAGCGCATTTTCGATAACTTCTCGTTGTCCGGGGCGAAAACTGTCGTAACCGAAGTAGTATTTTAGCGCTTTTTCTAAGTTGGGATACTGAGACATGGTAACTAAATGAGTGTCTAAGAGGGTGTTTATAAAACAAATATAAAACTCTCGTGAGGATCGAGAAACCGGGTTTCTTTTGGTTTATATACTCTGATTATCGGTTACCGACCCATAGAAACCCGGTTTCTTTGCACTCTCAGGATATCAAACCACAGACATACACCGATCACTTTATTTGTGGTGTATTGGTGGTTACAAGTGTAACTCATTTAGCTTACAAGGGCGATCGCACTCAGTACTGCGTGTATACTAAGTTTTTAGTACATATTATAGTTTGGAATTTACGAGATATAGGAATCCGGTTTGATTTCTGAATTGATTTGTAGGGGGAGGGAACTCTTAATAGGGAATAGGAAATAGGGAACTCTTAGAGGATGTTTGAAAAGTATTATGTTTAACATCACAACCCTAAAAACCTAACCCCTAACCCCTGGGGGAAACCCTCTCCTAGAAGGAGAGGGAAGCGGAAAAACTTTTTATATCGGAAGGGGAACAGAAAAATAGGGGTTTTAAAGCCTCTGGACTAGTAGGAGAGAGGTTAAAAGAGAGGTTTTAAGTAACCTTTTGGACCCCTCAAACAACCTCTTAGCAGGGAACAGAAACTGTACTGAGTTCTGTAAGCGCACAGCGCAGGCTACACCAATAAAAATCAAATAGTAATCCTATAGAAGTATTTATTTTTTAAGTGCTGAAGTATAAACTCTCAAAATTTATCATCTTTATTCTAGTAGAGAATTAGTAAAAATATTAATTTATGCATAAATTTAATCCATCACAGCTAGGTTATTTTCTGAACTTCCACTTGTGGGAGGATGCTAAAAAGCTGTTAGATTTTCAAATAAATCAAATGGATAAAAATCCTCATTATCATACATTAAGTATGTTTTATTATCAGAAGATAGTTTCAGTTAAGAATCAACTTGATAGAGAAAGATATTTTCAACAAAAAGTAGCTAACAATCTTTTTTATGGTTTAGAGAATGAGTTTAATGTCTATGATTATGTTATTCCTAAATCTCATCTAGGACTTCGTAATCAGAAGTTCTTCACCTATCCCATGAGAGTTTTATACTATTCAATTGGATTATATTTACTTAAAGTATCTCAAGATTTCTTACAAGGTTATGTAAATAATAATAAGCAATTCCAATGTTTCTATGGTGGCAATTTACATTTTAATGATGATAAGTTAGTTATCAAACACAAAACTACTTTTTACAAAGATTATTACAAAGAATTTAAACGGCAGTTAATCAATCAGGTTGATGACAATAATCAAGATATTAATAATAAGCTTGTTATCAAACTAGATATTCAAAATTATTTTGATAACATCTGCATGACAAAAATGCTTGATAAAATTGATGCTTTTGTCAAGCCTAATCATAAGAAAAATTTGAATTTTGATGCATCTACCAAAGAACAAATAGTTTTTTATTTTAACTATATAACAAGCAATCAAGGTGGTATCCCTCAAGCTGACAATAATATTGTTTCTGGCTTTTTAGGTTATATTTATCTGCTTTTTGGCGATTTAGCTATCGATACAGATATTTGCAAATATCGTCATTTCATCAAAGAACATAAAATTATTAGATTTGTAGATGATACATATGTAATTATGAATTTTGCACCCAACACTAAGAAAGAAAAAAAAGAAGAAATTGCTGATTCGCTTACATCGCGGATATCAGATATTCTACATGATGAATTAGGCTTGAGACTAAATACAAAAACAAGAGTCTACTGGCTTGACGATAAAAAACATCGAGACGAATTACGAAAAAATTTAAAGAAAGTTTCACCAGATTATTATGTCGATGATGATGAAGATCAAGAAACTCCAGAAAACAAAATTAAGAATATTTTTACAGTGCTTGAGAACCTGAAAGCTTCAAGTATAGATGTTT
Source organism: Nostocaceae cyanobacterium (assembly GCA_030065825.1). Classification (GTDB taxonomy): domain Bacteria; phylum Cyanobacteriota; class Cyanobacteriia; order Cyanobacteriales; family Nostocaceae; genus JASJCY01. The sequence goes on from JASJCY010000005.1 coordinate 28,794, forward strand.
CACTTTTTCCCGATGGTTCTCTTGAAGAAGATACCCTAAAAGAAGTATATGATAAAAAAGTAAATCAACTTTTAAAGAAGCCAGATAATCAAACAAGAATTGAACAAATATTCAGGGATTTTAATTTTGATTTAGTAAAGGTTATGCCCCGAGAGATTATTTTAATAATTTCCAAAAATCCGAATATTTTAGTTCAATTTGTCAAGTTTCTAGAATCAAAACAAAATATAACTACCAGGGATTTATTTTTAATCATCAACTTTCTGTGCCATACAGAATTTGAAAAGAATAAAATATCTTTATTAAAACAGCTAAAAAATAATGCTAGCTTTAGCCAAATTGCTACTGTATATGAAACAGGCAAGATAGCTTCAAATAGTCCTGGATATTATAGTTTATCAGCTAAAAAAATAATAAATAGAATTGCAAAAGACCCTCATATTATAGAACAAATACGTTTGCGTGTATTCAATGAAAAAATAGGTTCTTATTCAGTTGCACTAAATCACCTTCTTAATGAAATTCATGGTATTTGTATGCTAATTGATAACAATAGTCAAAATACAAATAAAAAATATGAAGCAGATGATGTTGTTAAATACCTTGCTTCTAAATGCCTACCTCATGAAATTTGTATAGATATACGAAACCTTTTCGATAGAAGAAATCACAATACAGTATCACATCCTGGTTCAGAACAAAAAATTGCCTGGGCAGTTACAAAAAAAGAATATTTACAATATCGTGACGCAGTTGGGAAGTGCTTAGAAATTATTCTAAATTCATAATAATAAACCGGATTGATTAAGAATATTAACCTGTCAAATCCTACTTTTTGGTTTATAAACCCTAAGAGGTTGTTTGAAAAGTATTATGTTTAAATCAAAATCCTGGAAGTCTGACCCCTAAACCCTTCCCTAGTAGAAGTAAAACAGAAAAATAGGGATTCAAAGTCTGTTTACTCCTAGGAGAGAGATTTCCCCACAGAAGTTTTTAGTAATCTTTTAGACTTGACAAACATTCTCTAAAAATATGTTTGAAAAGTATTATGTTTAAATCAAAATCCTGGAAGTTTGACCCCTAAACCCTTCCCTAGTAGAAGTAAAACAGAAAAATAGGGGTTTCAAAGTCTGTTTACTCCTAGGAGAGAGATTTCCCCACAGAGGTTTTTAGTAATCTTTTAGACTTGACAAACATCCTCTAAGAATATGTTTGAAAAGTATTATGTTTAAATCAAAATCCTAGAAGTCTGACCCCTAAACCCTTCCCTAGTAGAAGTAAAACAGAAAAATAGGGATTCAAAAGTATGTTTCCTCCTAGGAGAGAGATTTCCCCACAGAGGTTTTTAGTAAGCTTTTAGACTTGACAAACAACCTCTAAGAATATGTTTGAAAAGTATTATGTTTAAATCAAAATCCTAGAAGTCTGACCCCTAAACCCTTCCCTAGTAGAAGGAAAACAGAAAAATAGGGGTTTCAAAGTCTGTTTCCTCCTAGGAGATAAATTTCCCCACAGAGGTTTTTAGTAAGCTTTTAGACTTGACAAACAACCTCTAAGAATATGTTTGAAAAGTATTATGTTTAAATCAAAATCCTAGAAACCTAACTCCTAACCTCTTCTAGTAGAATTGGAACAGAAAAATAGGGATTCAAAAGTATGTTTCCTCCTAGGAGATAAATTTCCCCACAGAGGTTTTTAGTAAGCTTTTAGACTTGACAAACAACCTCTAAGAATATGTTTGAAAAGTATTATGTTTAAATCAAAATCCTGGAAGTCTGACCCCTAAACCCTTCCCTAGTAGAAGTAAAACAGAAAAATAGGGGTTTCAGAGTCTGTTTACTCCTAGGAGAGAGATTTCCCCACAGAAGTTTTTAGTAATCTTTTAGACTTGACAAACATCCTCTAAGAATATGTTTGAAAAGTATTATGTTTAAATCAAAATCCTGGAAGTCTGACCCCTAAACCCTTCCCTAGTAGAAGTAAAACAGAAAAATAGGGATTCAAAAGTATGTTTCCTCCTAGGAGATAAATTTCCCCACAGAGGTTTTTAGTAAGCTTTTAGACTTGACAAACAACCTCTAACAAGAAACCGAGTTGAGAAAGGATATTAACCTGTCAAATCCTGCTTTTTGGTTTATAAAACCGGTTTCTCTGTGCTGATTGAGAACAGTGCAAGTTGATATTAATAAGCAATTTTTTATGAAATCTATTCTTGTGCGATCGCATTCTCTAACACACATCTTGCATCTGGATCAGAAACCCTGTTTATGAGGTAGGAATGATGACCTGTTAAAACCCTAATTTTGCCTTCATAAACCCCGGCAGTCGCTATAACGGGGGGAACCCCCGCAACGCGCTGCCTCGCTTTCTCCATGCTTGAGTGTAAGATATGACCTAACTAACCACTAATCTACCGATAAGCGATCGCCCTAATCGGAGGTGCAACTAACTCCACCCCATATCTTAGAATGCCTAAAAATTTCCGAATATAGCAGATTAGAACTGGGTTGAATACAAACCTCACCCCCTTCCTCTCTGTTTTTCCCCCTCTGTTTTTACCCCTCTGTTTTTCCCCTCTCCCATTGGGAGAGGGGTTAGGGGTGAGGGTAGGAGAGGGGTTAGGTATATTCTATTAACTTGCTATTAACTTGAAAATTGCTATATCTTCTTGCTGTGGATGTCCAAAATATTCTAAACTAAGAGTAAGACTAATAACTAAAAGCTAATAACCAAAAGCCGATCGCAAACAACGGGTCATCATGCCAAAATCTAAAAAAGGCACCCAGAAAAATAAACTCCGGGATTCCCAATACTATCTCAACAGGGAATTAAGCTGGCTGGAGTTTAATAGTAGGGTATTTCACGAAGCTTGCGATCCGCGCACACCCCTTTTAGAACGGCTGAAATTTATAGCTATTACTAGTTCTAACCTAGATGAATTTTTTATGGTTAGGGTAGCAGGACTAAAGCAACAGGTAGAAGCTAGAGTTAGTAAGTTAACCTTTGATGGTCGCACACCACAACAACAATTAGATGACATCAGCTTTGCTTTACGTCCCTTAGTTGCTCAAAAACATCAACATTTTGAACAGGTTTTACGACCGCAATTAGTAAAGCATGGCATCCACATTTTAAATTATATAGAATTAAATTCTAAACAGCGTAGTTTTATAGATAATTATTTTGAAGAACAAATCTTTCCAGTTTTAACTCCCCTAGCAGTAGATCCTAGCCATCCTTTTCCCTACATTTCCAACCTCAGTCTCAATTTGGCTGTGGTAGTTAAAAATCCAGACACCGAAGAAGAACTATTTGCAAGGGTTAAAGTCCCCAGGGTTTTACCCCGATTTGTAACTCTACCAGCGGATTTGGGAATTAAACATAACGGTAAACCTGATGTGTGGACTGGTATACCCTTAGAACAGGCGATCGCTCACAATTTAGATTTCCTGTTTCCAGGGATGAATATTCTAGAATATCATCCTTTTCGCATTACCAGAGACGCAGATTTAGCCCTAGAAGAAGACGAAGCTGATGATTTATTATTAGCCATCGAACAAGAATTACGCAAACGTCGAGTTGGTGGTACTCCTGTCAGAATTGAAATTCAATCCCAAACTCCAGAAGCCATCCGCACCCGATTATTAAACGACTTGGAATTAACTGAAAAAGATGTTTACGAAGTAGACGGTTTGTTGGGATTAAAAGACTTAATGTATTTTATGTCCCTTCCATTGCCCCAACTCAAAGATTCATCTTGGAAGTCAGTAGTACCCACACGTTTGCAAAGGGTTGGGGAAGTAACTATAAATCCCAATCTGCGGGAAGGAATGGATGCTAAAGACTTTTTCTCTATAATTCGGGATAAGGATTTACTGGTACACCATCCCTATCAGTCCTTTTCAGCATCCGTACAACGCTTTATTACTCAAGCAGCACACGATGCCAATGTGCTGGCGATTAAGATGACACTTTACCGCACTTCTGGAGATTCACCAATTGTTAATGCTTTAATCGCAGCTGCGGAAAATGGTAAACAAGTGTGTGTGTTGGTGGAGTTAAAAGCGCGGTTTGATGAGGAGAATAATATATATTGGGCAAAAAGATTAGAAAGTGTCGGTGTTCACGTTGTTTATGGTTTAGTTGGTCTCAAAACCCACAGTAAAATTGTCTTAGTGGTACGGCAAGAAAAAGACAGCATCCATCGTTATGTACATATTGGTACTGGTAATTATAATCCAAAAACCGCACGTTTGTATACAGATTTAGGATTATTTAGTTGTTGTGAAGAATTGGGTGCAGATTTAACGGATTTATTTAACTTTCTCACCGGTTATTCCCGGCAAAAATCCTATCGCAAATTGTTGGTTGCACCAGTAAATATGCGCGATCGCTTTTTAGGATTAATTTCCAGGGAAATCGAAAATGTTCAAAATGGCTTATCTGGAAGAATTGTAGCTAAAATGAACTCTTTGGTAGACCCAGAAATTATTGCCAATTTATACGCAGCTTCTTGTGCTGGAGTGCAAATTGATTTAATTATCAGGGGTATTTGTTGTTTGCGACCCGGTATTAAAGATGTGAGTGAAAATATCCGGGTTATTAGTATTATTGGGCGTTTTTTGGAACACTCACGGATTTTCTATTTTTATAATAATGGAGAGGAAGAAATCTTTATTGGTAGTGCAGATTGGATGCCTCGTAATTTGGATCGTCGGGTGGAAGCAATTACTCCGATTTTGGATACAGAAATCGCTAAAGATTTACAAGAAATCCTGGGAATTATGTTAGCAGATAACCGCCAAGCGTGGGAATTACAGTCAGATGGAACTTATATCCAACGTCGTCCCCAAGAAAATTCTCCGGAAGCTAGTTCCCAAAATGCTTTGATGGCAATGGCTGTTACCTCAAGTGGGATTGCGAATAATTTGATGAATATAAATAGTAAATAGATAGTAAATAGATGTAGAAGTTTGCGTCTGTACATTTCTGCATTGATGAATCATTGCTAATTCATCAAAAAATATACCTTTATCTCATAGGTTTATTGTAAATTTATGTAAATGTTATCAAAAAGGGTGTTGATCTCGATTTTCCCGAAATTAATGAGAATTATTCTTATATAGTTCACGAAATTATAGGGTTTACAGCTTCTGGTTTTGTGCTAAAATAGGGGTTGTCTAAATCTTTCATGCCTTATTTTTTGTCATAATTTCCTGACATTATCAATATAATAGTTCCATGATATTTTTTCCATGATTGATATCTTGTAGAATTCTCAACAAAACCAAAAAAACAGTTTCTCAACGCTTCAATAAACATAATGCGCAGTTTTCACCATTAATCATTCTCAACAAACCCCAACAGTCCCTACAAGTTTGGGAAAGTTCGCAACGCGCTGCCTAACCCTCTTCTAAGAAACAGAAATGTTTCTTTACATCCATAGGGAATGCGATTGCTTTCCTCGGACGCTTTTATCACTTTCGGGAGATAATAATCTAGGATGCTTACACCATAAGACTTTTACGAAAAATCTTGATTCCAGGCTTTCTGTTTAAAAATAAACGCTCAAATGCCCGACTTATATACAGTTAAAAATTTGGCTTTTATTTTTATTTTCCCAGAGTGACAGAACAGGGCTAAATTAAAAACGTAGGTGCAAGATATGCACCCCAGGGATCTAGTAGTTCACCACATTAATTTTAATTAGTTATGGGTGTTTAGATCCCCGACTTTTTGGAGAAGTCGGGGATCTGTTGACCCTCAGAATTAGTGTGATTGAGTACTAGTGGTCTATCCCATTAGTTTTGATGACTAGTTTTATAGTCATATTTATATGACTTTGACTATTAGACTGGGACTTATAGTCCCAGGTGGGTGTGATGGAAACCCGATCATATTTTATGGGACAAACCACTAGGGTGAGGGTTTTACTTTTACAGGTAATGACACTTTAATTGGTGCGGAAGGAAATGATTCTCTCTTCGGTGGTGATGGAGATGATAGTCTCAATGGTGGTTCTAATCAGGACTTTCTCGATGGAGGTATTGCAGGTAATGACGAACTCAACGGTGGAGGTGGAAGTGATACCTTGTTTGGTAGACAAGGTAACGACACTCTCTTAGGTACTGCTGGTAATCATTCTCTTAATGCTGGTGAGGATAATGATTTTCTCAATGGCGGTAAAGGAAGAGATACTTTAATTGGTGGAAGTGGCGATGATACAGTGATTGGTGGGTTGGGTAATGATATCCTCACTGGTGGTGCTGATGATGATATTTTTGTCCTGGCAATAGGTGAGGGACAAGACAGCATTACGGACTTTCAACCGGAACAAGATTTAATTGGCTTGAGTGGTTGTTTAAGCTTTGGACAGCTAACTATTATCCAAAATGGTAGTGATGCTTTGATTTCAGTTAACAGCACTGGTGAAATTTTGGCATCCTTAACAGGAATGAATGCTAGTCAACTTGAATCTGATGACTTTATTACTGACGTTAGGGTTTAAGGCAATCATTTAGTTTTTGATTCCTTAGAAGGTAAATGAGGATTTATTCAATTAATCAGGACATTTACCTTCTTTGCTTTTAACAATTTAGGAAATTAAACAGTGAGATTTATCTACATTTGCAACAAGTTAAAAGCAAGTAAGTAGTTAGACAAAACTAACATTGACTGTTGAAACTAGGGAATAGGATAAACACATAGTGGCTTGTCGCAGATGACGGTAAATAGGGAACACTAAGAAATTACTTAGTGAACAAAAAAAATTAGTGAACAAAATTTATGTTCGGGTACTTAAAAGTATGAATCCGTGTGTAGAGACTAGCAAGTGCAACGTCTGGAACAAGGGTTTGGGAATTCCTGCATCATACATGGATTCAGCAACACCGTAAATTTTGTCAATATATCTAAATCAGAATTTACGCAACTGGCATATTTATCTTCAAACTGTCACATAGGCTGGATTTAGTTATATAGAGGTTTTCACGCTTTGTAAAATACAGAATTAACCATAGGAGAGGAGAAAGGGGTGAGGTTTTATTGTGTATCTGGCTCAACTGAAAACCGCTATAATGTTGTTTATATAGCGCTTTTGGGTTGAGTCCAATACACTCGAAACCTCACCCCGTCCTGCGGACACCCCTCTCCGAAGTCGCGGAGAGGGGAAGGGGGTGAGGTTCATCTGTATTCTATGCAAGTGAAAACCGCTATATATCAAAACTTATAAGCTTTGAAATCAAATTTAAGTATCTGTGCCAGTTGGAATTATTTTGTGACGCTTCCGTAAGTCCTATAAATATATCTAAAAATATATATCATAATATATCTAATAATTGAGATATTCTTTTAATTCAAACTAAAAATGTAAGAATTTCCCAATAAATATTGTCATTTTATATTAACAAAAAAACAGATAATACACAATTTTAATAAAAAATAAAGTAACTCATAAACCTATTAAGAATCTGCTTTTGCTGAATTGAATACATCTTAAAATCTTTTTAATGAATATATTAAAGGAAGTATCGAATTGTGAACTTTGGTAAATGATTCGGGAGGTATGTCTAGGAGAATATCATGCTTGAATTCTTTACGTCTTTGAACGACCATAATTTACCGTATCCCGATACGCTGCACCCCATTGTTGTCCATTTTGTGATTGCTATGGTGTTGTTTGCGTTTTTCTGTGATGTGGTTGGTTATCTCACCCGCAACTACCGTCTGTATGAAGTCAGTTGGTGGAATATGCTGTTTGCAACAGCTTCCATCTTCGTTGCCATTATTTTTGGTCAATTTGAAGCGGGTTTAGCACAACCATACAACGCAGCGCAACCAGTGCTAAATTTACATACCATTATTGGTTGGTCTTTATCTGGTATTTTAGCAGCCATTACTGGCTGGCGTTATGTAATTCGTTCCCGCAACCCGGAAAAAATGCCTATTCCCTATCTGGGGGTGGGATTGTTGTTAACGGTTTTGGTGTGTGTTCAGGTGTATCTGGGAGATGAACTGGTGTGGGTATATGGACTACATACTGTACCAGTGGTTGAAGCTGTGAAAGAGGGATTGTTGCAATGAACCCAGAACTAATTGACCAGTTAAGCGCACAGTTAGGCGCAAATGGACTTCCCTATAGTATCCCCATTCACCCGAATTTAGTCCATCTAACTTTAGGACTATTTATTTTAGGGATTCTGTTTGATATTGCTGGGACTTTCTTCCCCATCCCCAAAATCTTCCTGAAAGCGTTGGAAATTGATGTTGTTCGTGCCAATTTCTTTAATGTGGGTTGGTACAATATGCTGGCTTCAGCTATCATCACTCTGTTTACTGTTTCCGCAGGATTCTATGAAATCATGCTGGCAGAAGCACCCTCTGGTGTGAAGAGTGCTTGGGGATTAGAATCGATGGACACGATGCTTTGGCATGGTGTAGGTGGTGTATTGCTATTAGTATTAATCATCGGTATGACTGTCTGGAGAGGTTTCCAACGCTTTATTTGGCGTAAGGATGCAGATAGACAGGTGCAATGGAGTTATCTATTGGCAGGAATGACGATGATGTTTCTGATGTACGTCCATGGAACTTTGGGGGCACAAATTGCTGCGGAGTTTGGGGTACATAATACTGCTGATATGTTACTACGCATGGGGGCAGATCCCAACCAATTACTAAATTAATTCCTCTTTGTCTGTGCGTGAGACAAAAGAATAACCACATACGACGCAGTTTTGCAGGGTAGACACTAAGACACATAGACGCGTTAGCGACCTCCCGCAAGGTAGAAACAAGAGAGTTACGAACAAGTAGTAATTTGGTTATGAAGATTCGCCATTTTTTGATATGGATTCCACTGGGGATTGCAATTACAGCAATTAGCATGTGGATCGGACAACAAACCTATTCTTGGCTTCCCCCGGAAGCTGCTGCCGAATCTCGTCTGATTGATGATACGATTAGTTTTTTGGTTACCCTGGGAGCGTTTATTTTCCTGGGTGTAACGGCAGTTATGATGTATTCGGTGATTTTCCATCGTGCAGCTGCGAATGATTATAGTGATGGTCCTCACATTGAGGGTAATCTGACTCTGGAAATAGTCTGGACGGTTCTGCCTGTGTTGGTAGTGTTTTGGATTGCAGGTTATAGTTATCAAGCATACCAGCAAATGGGAATTCGCTCGGCGATGCCAGGAATGCATTTGCATATGCCTATGGGTATGGAAACCGCTTATGCTGAACCGTTAGCAGAAACTGTGGCAGAACCCACAGAAGAAATTGAGGTGGATGCTAAGCAGTGGGCTTGGGTATTCCGTTATCCTAAGAGTAATGTGACAAGTACGGAGTTACATTTACCTGTAAATGAGCGTGTTCGTTTAGCATTACAATCTGAGGATGTCCTCCACGGTTTCTATATTCCGGCTTTTCGTCTCAAGCAGGACATTGTTCCCAAGGAAACTATAGACTTTGAATTGACTCCCATCCGTCCTGGTAAATATAGACTCACGGACTCTCAATATAGCGGTACTTATTTTGCCACGATGCAGGCTGATGTGGTAGTTGAATCCAGGGAAGATTATCAAAGCTGGTTAGCACAAGCAGCCAAGCAAAAACCTACTGTGGCTGAGAATCAAGCGGCTAATGAATATGCTGTTGCTGCTAAAAACGACTTCCGCAATACTTGGGTAACTGTTGCCCCAGCGGACTCTCCTTTGGTTAATTATCATAATTAAGAGTCCCGATGAAACAAGTTTCACCACTAAGTAAGTGTTTTTCTTACTACTGACTACTCCCTAATCATTACTCACTTACAAGTCAGGAAAGTAGATGACTATCAATATTGAAACTACTACCGTTCTTCATGACACGTCTCACCATGAAGACCCTACAAATTGGAAGCGCTATTTTAGCTTTAGTACTGACCATAAGGTCATCGGTATTCAGTATATCGTTACCTCGTTCATTTTCTTTCTAGTTGGCGGTATTTTCGCCATGATTGTCCGGGGAGAGTTAATTACCCCCGAATCTGATTTAGTCACTCGCAGCATGTACAATGGCATGTTCACCATGCACGGTACAGTAATGCTGTTTTTGTGGACATTCCCCATTCTGGTGGGTTTAGCTAACTATCTCGTTCCCTTGATGATTGGGGCAGCAGATATGGCTTTTCCCCGACTGAATGCAGCTGCTTTTTGGATGGTACCAGTAGTCGGTATCCTCTTAATGGCAAGCTTTTTTGTTCCCGGTGGTCCTGCACAAGCTGGTTGGTGGTCTTATCCTCCTGTCAGTGTACAAAATCCCACGGGTAACCTAATTAATGGGGAAGTCATCTGGCTGTTAGCAGTAGCAATTTCTGGTGTCTCATCTATTATGGGTGCAGTCAACTTTGTTACTACCATTGTCAAGATGCGTGCCCCTGGCATGTCCTACTTCCGGATGCCTATCTTTGTCTGGGCAGTATTTAGCGCTCAGATTATCCAGTTGTTTGGATTGCCTGCCCTGACTGCTGGTGCAGTGATGTTGTTGTTAGACCTGACCGTTGGTACTGGCTTCTTTGACCCCTCCCAAGGCGGAAATCCAGTCATGTTCCAACACTTTTTCTGGTTCTACTCCCATCCAGCAGTGTATGTAATCATTCTTCCCGTCTTCGGTATTTTCTCAGAAATATTCCCGGTCTATGCACGCAAACCCCTCTTCGGTTACAAAGTAGTTGCAATTTCATCCTTAGTCATTGCTGGGGTAAGTGGTTTAGTATGGGTACACCACATGTATGTCAGTGGTACTCCCGACTGGATGCGGATGGTGTTTATGCTTTCCACCATGTGCGTTTCTGTTCCCACCGGTATTAAAGTCTTTGCCTGGTTAGGAACTTTATGGAATGGTAAAATCAGGCTGAATACAGCAATGCTCTTTGCCTTAGGAGCCTTAGTAATGTTCGTATTTGCAGGGATTACAGGGATTATGCTTTCCTCTGTACCTGTAGATGTTCACGTCAACAATACTTACTTTGTAGTTGGTCACTTCCACTATGTCCTTTACGGAACAGTGACCATGGGTGTGTACGCTGCTATCTACCACTGGTTCCCCAAAATGACTGGACGGATGTATTCCGAAGGTTGGGGTAAATTACACTTCTGGTTAGCATTTATCGGCACTAACCTGAACTTCTTACCCATGCATCCCCTAGGATTACAAGGAATGTTACGTCGTGTGGCTTCCTATGACCCAGAATATGCATTTTGGAATATCATTGCTAGTCTTGGTTCCTTCTTACTGGGAATGTCCACCCTCCCCTTCATCATCAATATAGTAGCTTCTTGGATGAACGGTGAGAAAGCAGGTGATAATCCCTGGAGAGCAATTGGATTGGAATGGTTAGTTTCTTCCCCCCCTCCTGTAGAGAACTTTGAAGAAATTCCCATCGTAGTTTCAGAACCCTACGGTTACGGTAAATCCGAACCCTTAGTTTTCCAAAAGTCTAAGAAAACTGCTGTATTAGTCAGCCCAGAAAAACCTCGAACCGTAAGTAACGATCACTCACACAAACAAAAGTGAAATCTGGGGACAAAAAACCGGGTTTATTCATAACTGATAAACATCAAAACCCTAATGTTTCCCTAATAAACCCGGTTTCTCTCTCAACCAAGTAAAAAGTAAAAAGGTAAAAGTAAAAAGAAATCCCTGTGAATAAATTCAGGGAACTATTTCTTGAGATAAAGATTACAGGAATACCTCATATCTTGCACCATTCTTAACAACACCACAAAAATCGGGTTTCTAAACGCAAAATTTAGGCAGTCATTCTTAAGAAACCCGGTTTTTAATCAAGGTATAAGATGTGTGATACCTAACATTCTTTATGAATCCCTTTTACTTTTGACTTTTAACTTCAAAAATCGTCATTCCCTATTCCCCATTCCCTATTCCCCATTCCCTATTCTTATAGGAGAAATTAACCCATGACTATCATTACTGAGGACTATCAACATTCTTTGTATGCTGGTGCAGAACACCACCACGATGAAGAAGGCAATAAAATGTTCGGCTTCATCGTCTTTCTACTATCAGAAAGCGTCATCTTCCTCAGCTTCTTTATCGGATATATCGTCTACAAAACTAGTTCTCCCAACTGGTTACCCCCTGGAGTTGAAGGATTAGAAGTCAGAGAACCAGCCATCAACACCGTTGTTCTCGTTGCTAGTAGTTTTGTGATTTACTTCGCTGAACGTGCCTTACAGCGCCATAATTTAAAAGGATTTCGCTTCTTTTTAATCGCTACCATGGCGATGGGAACTTACTTTTTAGTTGGTCAGGCAATAGAATGGAGTAACCTCACCTTTGGCTTTACCACCGGGGTTTATGGTGCAATGTTCTACCTATTGACTGGTTTCCACGGTTTACACGTTTTCACAGGTATTCTCTTACAGGGAATTATCTTATATCGTTCCTTCTTACCTGGTAACTACGATTCCGGTCACTTTGGTGTCAATGCCACTTCCCTATTTTGGCACTTCGTCGATGTAATTTGGATTGTTTTATTTCTGCTTATCTACATCTGGCAGTAAAAACTGCGGATTTGCTCTGACAGTTGTTTCCATTGATATTAAAGTAGAGACGCGAAATTACTCTTCAAAAAACGTGTCTCTACATTTTTATAAGTTTTCTGCATTTTGTTAACTTTATTGATGTCGATTAACTAGTATAACGGATATACGTATATAGTTACTTCTCTACATGCTGGACAAACAGCTACTTTATATTCTTTAGGACATATTCCCCTTGCTTGACATTCATTATAAACATATCTTGCTCCTGCTGCTGGTGCTTGACATACAATGTTAACAATAGTTGCAGGTGAGAAATTAAAGTTCTTTGGTATCTGAACTTTTCTTTCTACCCAACCTGTTTGTAAACCTTTAAAACATGCAAAACCCCATACAATGTACTGGACTCCTTGTCCTAGTTTTTGAATGCGTCCTTTTGACTCTTTTTCCGTAACATTTCCTCTTTCAACAGCAACTGACATCTCTGGGATAATAAAATTGCCTGACGTTAGAGTTATTGCTGTTAAAGAAACTGCTAAAAGCTTGTTTATTTTTTGAAAATTGATTTTCATTTTTCACCTTCTTGTTTCTAGCTAAAAAACTCATACAGGAATTCTATATAGATCGGAAACCCAGAATTACTTAATAGCGAACCCAGCTTGACATAACCATTACCTATAGGACTTGTGGCAGGTTATTATGGTTTAAACTAACAACACCGCACCATTCTCAAGAAGAGCCAGAGATCCCTATGTTCTAGTTACCAGGCTGAGCCTGGTAACCAGGGTTTGGAGGCTCTGCCTCCTAGTTATTAAGCTTGGAAGTGCAAGTTATCAGTTTAAATCCAAGTGAAGGCAAGCAAGAAAAAGAAAAATTGGCGTTGCTGATTACAAGTATGATTTTGTCCCCCAACCCCCAATTCTGGGGGAGAATTTAAGACCCCCAAAATACCCCCAAACTACCCCCAGAATATCCCCAATGTTGGGGGTCACGGGGGGCAGGGGATAATGGTGGCTAACCAAGAATTCTAATCACAGTATTCATACTTTGATTCAGCAACGCTGAAAAATTTATTCGGTAAATATCTAGAAAAACTGTATGGTTATGCCATTATAAAGTCTGTATTATCTATTAAGTATAATGACTAACAAATTCTCAATAAAGTTATATAAAATGTGAAGATATTATACATATGTTTATAAACTTTATAGAATGTATACATTTTTGTGAGGTTACCCAAAACTAGAGAACACATATACCCGAAGTTCGGTAAAACCTTGTGACGATAGCTGAAGATTGCACTTATTGAACAAGCTTTTTTTCTTAACTTAGTGCCATTTCGGTATAGGGAGTAGAGATAAGCATAATTTATTTATTGTAAATTTTTGTTAAATTTACCAAAAAGGTTGTTGAATTCGATTTTTTCTAAATAAATGAGAATTATTTTTATCTAGTCCACGAAATTTTAGGGTTTGCAGCCTCTAATTTTGTGTTAAAATAGGAATAACTTAGATTTATCCTGCAATTTTTTTTGTCATGAATTGATGATAATGCTGATGTGATAGTTTCATCATATTTTTTCATGATTAGATTCAGCTGTTGTGGATCTAAAATGTATAAGCGACTTGGGAATTAAACTTCCAAATTAAAAAATATCCAACAACGAGTACGGACACGGCGTCTGCTAAGTAATAAGTAATAAGTAATCAGTAATCAGTAATCAGTAATCAGTAATCAGTAATCAGTAATCAGTAATCAGTAATCAGTATTTGGGTTCTCCCACACATTTTTTCGTTCACCCCCCATTACCGATTACCCATTACCAATTACCAATTACCAATTACCAATTACCAATTACCAATTACTAATTACCAATTACCAATTACCAATTACCAATTACCAATTACCAATTACCAATTACCAATTACCAATTACCAATTACCAATCACCATATACTCGTTTACCATCTCCCGGTAACAGCGTAAGTGACCGAGGACTGATACGATCTCCTACAGTAACTTCCACTTCCCCATCCCAAATTTCAATAGAAAGCACCTTATCATCTGAACCTTCATAATCGAAGTATTGACAGCGTTCGGCTGTACGTCTTTTGATAGTACCTACGCGATTCATCTTTGCTACCCCAGAGTCAACACGGCGATAATTATCACCCCCAAAATTTAACTCTTTAGGTGGTGTATCGCTGATATCTAATTGATTACTTGGCTCTAGAAATGCTATCTCAACGCGGTCGTCTTCTTCCACTGAAAGCCAGCGAATATCATCTTCATCCTGGAGCATATACTCATACCAGGAATATTCTCCAACATTGTACGTCAGGCGTCCTTCTACTACCCAGTCTCGATTTAGATACTGGATAATGTCCCCAATTTGCAGGTTAAATACATTCCGGTGTAATGATGGTAGTTCCTTGTGTTTACTTCCTGGTGACAAGGTTCCCCGTCGTTGAAGTATTAACAGAACAGCCCCTGCAGTCACAACTAAAATAATTAAGAACCAAAACATAATTTTGTAATTTTTAATTTGTAATACGTTAATTTTAGATATTAGAAATTATTAGAGACTCTCAAATAAAAAATATCCCAATCGTAAATTTGTTCATCATCTATTATACCGTTCTTAGGGGCGCGGAAACCTTGCCCCTACTTGAAAATTCAAGCAATGAATGATTCCCTAGATTAACCCTCTTGTTCTTGCAACAGGGATAATCTAGCAACAATCTAACCTTTCTCACCAGGCGATCGCCACCTCCAGAATCAACCTCTTCAACTAAAAATCGCCCTTACCCTGATACAACAAGGAATTGATAGGATTGATAGGAAATAGGGAACTCTTAATAGGGAACTCTTAATAACCCAAGTTGCCAGTTAGGGACTTCCAAAAAATAAATTATACATTTTGTGGGGTGGGCATCCTGCCCGTCCTTTTTTTAGCAGGCGATCGCCACCTTCACAATCAACCTCTTCAACTAAAAATCACCCTTACCCAAATACTTATAGGATTGATAGGAAATAGGGAACTCTTAATAGGGAACAGGAAATAGGGAACAGGAAATAGGGAACTCTTAATAACCCAAGTTGCCAGTTAGGGAATTCTAAGAAATAAATTATACATTTTCTGGGATGGGCATCCTGCCCGTCCTTTATTATTAATGGGCAAGATACCCGTACCACAAGATATTATTTGCAAGTCCCTAATCAAAGTTTCTCAATTACATATCTACTCCAGGTTTTGACCAAACATAAGGCTGAAATGCTTTATCCAAAGGTGTTTTAGCAACATGGTTGGTGTAGTTGTGAATCACCTTAACAGCAATTCCCAAAATGACTTCTAAAACCTGCTGCTTGGTATAACCTGCTGCCAAAAATTCTTCTATTTCCCGGTCTTCCACCCAACCTCGTGTCTGAATCATCCGCTGAGTAAACAGCCGCAACCCTTGCAATTTCAAGTCTGTCAGAGGTTGTCCATTACGAAGTGCTTCTATGTCTTCAGGCTTCATACCGATTGCTTTTGCTAAACCAGAATGGGCTGCTACACAGTAATTACACTCATGCTCATAATTAGATGTCAGATAAATCACCTGTTGTTCTATGGGTGTAAAACTCGTCGTCTCAAACAGATCCCATAATGCCATCCCACTCTTTAAAGTTGCAGGAGATTCGGCAAGAACTCCTTCTAAATTGGGAAGTAAACCAAAGGTTTCCTTGGCATGAACCAAAGCATCTTTAGAGCCTTCTGGAGCAGTTTCCAGGGTATGAATTGTAAATTCCATTAGTCTTATTTTTCAGCTAAACCATTAGGTAGACAATTTTGTCTACCTACAATAGGTGCTAGTATATATCCAAGGAGACAAAACTGTCTACCAAAAAATTATGGCTACTCAAGGAAGTAATGCACGTCAACAAATTCTGGAAACTGCGTCTGAACTCTTCTATCAGAAGGGAATTCAGCATGTGGGGATTAATGAGGTGATTGCTGCATCTGGTGTGGCAAAGCGAACACTCTACCGTTGGTTTCCCTCAAAAGACCAATTGATTGAAGACGTAATGAAACATCGTGCTAGTCAATGGTTGCATTGGTTTTCAGAGGCAGTAGAAGAAAGGGGTAACACTCCCAAAGAGCGATTATTAGCAACCTTTGATGTTTTGCAAGAGTGGTACGCTAGCCCAAATTTTCGGGGTTGTCCATTCATCAATGCGGTGTTGGAGATTGCGGATGCTTCCCATAAAGCTCATCATGTTTCTGTAGACTTGCGGGAATCGATTCGTCAAATTATCCTAGGTTTAGCATCACAGGCAGGGGTAAAGGATGTTGAAGCTTTCTCCCAGCAATATTTGCTGCTAATTGGTGGTGCAAGCTTAATGGCAACAATTGAGCGATCGCCCAATGCTGCCATTTTTGCTCAAAATACCCTCTCGGTTCTGATTGATGCTAATTTATAAACTTTACACAAATACAGCATTGCTGTTGAGGTCGAAACTAGAATAGACATTCTCAACAATAGCAACAAGGTCATTTGTTCCATTCCCTGTATGAGATATGTAGGCATCCCCGTCAGAAATACCGACATGATACTCACCGACAGAACCGTGGAGTTCTAGAAGATCCTCCCCAACTGTGAAATCTTCAATTTCAGCAAAGTCATAATTTCCATTAGCGATATAGTATGCCTGATGAGCATCTCCCAGTACAAAGACATCTGCACCGCTTCCACCTTCTAGAATGTCTTGTTCGTGCCCTCCAGCAGCGTAGGAATCACTTCCGATAATTCTATCATTACCACCACCACCAACGATAATATCATGACCAGTTCCCCCAAGTAGGAAATCATCACCGTCATAACCACTACCTTCGTTGACATAATCGCCATAAATAGTGTCATTACCAGCACCACCTTTGACCGTATCTAAGCCACCACCAGCTTTAATCCAATCATGACCAGTACCACCATCTATGGTGTCATTACCAGAAACACCCCAATAGTAACCATCTCCTAAGATTGTATCGCCTCCAGCGCCCCCTTCAATATAATCATTGCCAAGTCCACCATGAATATAGTCGTGACCATGATAACCATCTAGATGATTATCACCATCGTCTCCGTAGATAGTGTCATTTCCCTGAGAACCAATTACTTTCTCAAAGTTGTATACCCTTTCTGTACCCGAGTACCCTGAAAAAGTCACAACCCCTGTTTTTAAGTCTAGATGAAGGTCATTGTAGCGAGCAGCATAGGAAACAGTATCATAGCCAGTACCACCATCAAGGGTGTCATAGTCATAGCCACCATCAATATAATCGTTGCCAGCACCACCGTTAATATAGTCGTAGCCATGATAGCCTTCTAGATGATTGTCACCATCGTCTCCATAGATAATGTCATTTCCCTGGGAACCGATTACTTTCTCGATGTTATGTATAGTTTCACTGCCGGAAGTACCTGAAAAGGTGACAATACCTGTAGCTAAGTTTAGATGAACATCATTCCATCGGGGAGCATAGGAAACAGTATCGTAGCCACTACCTCCATCAATGTAATCTAAACCATAGCCACCATCAATATAATCATCTCCAGTTCCACCGTGAATACTGTCTCTACCATCGCCACCATAGAGCCAGTCATGACCACCACCACCTTCGATGATATCATCGCCAGCATAACCTTTGACGGTGTCATTTCCTAAACTAGCGTAGATTTTATCGTTATAGTGAGTGCCTTCCAGGTAATTATCCCATATACTGCCATATATTACATCATGACCTAGTTTATCGATAAAAGTGTCTCCGAGTAAATGAACCTTACTGACACTAAATTCGACTAAAGTTAATTCCCTGGCTGAGGAAAACTGTCGGCTATAATTTCCTACCACAGTAGCTATAGCAGAATCAGTGCCATCATCCCCATTAATATTTAAGTCTTGATTACTAAAATCTATTGTTGCATTAGCACTAGAACCAAAATTGATATCACCAACATGTTGGGAGGAAATCAATGTTCCCTCAGCAGTGAAATAATCAATAAGTACGTGGTTGTTACTATCAGTTGTATCTAACAGCAGAAATCCAATGTTAGATTTAGCCTTTGCATATTCTTGATCGGGTTGTTCAATTTCTTTGGAATTGACAGCTAAATCGAATATGTAATCAAAGGAAAAGGTTTCATGTGCCTGAATAGAGAAACTAGCAATCACCTCAGCAGTGCTAGTAGCGGTAGTTTCAAAAGCACCATCCTCACCAACTGTTGAAACAGCTGTAAACAGACTAGAAAAAACTGGATCGTTGAAAAAGTTTGCATCAGCCTCTGCAAGTGCAGTTGCTATACCCCCATTTACCAGAGTATCGACTTCAACCTGAGTTAAACTTCCAGAAGCATTTGTACTAAAATCTAAAAAAACACCATTTCCTGTTGCATCTGCAAACAAAGGATCTGAACTTGTTGTGGGAACAACAGGTTGTAAAAATTTTAATTCTGTAGTGTTAGACATAATTTCCTCTAGTTTTAATATGTATGGTGGAATCTCAAAATCAATGTTTGTGATGTTTAATTTTCATGAAAACTTAAGGTAACTGTAATTAAACCACGTCTATTTTGAAACCCATAGTTTTTTTTGACCGAGTTTTATTCCCTCTTCCCTATTAAGAGTTCCCTATTCCCTGTTAACAGTTTCCTTGTGAAAAACTCCAGTTTTCGACTTGGACGAGGTTTATTACCTTATAGATATGGAAATCCCAATAGGGTTCGGATAAGCCAAAAATGCAAGAACATTGTCGGTTGTAACTTTTATTTTTTTTATGTATTTTCCTTTTCTCCTTTCCCCTTTAACCGAACTATATTGATATCAATCCTACTTTATTATTGAAAATATTTTGACCTATAACCCTTATAAAACAAGCTTTTAAGTCTTAGTGAAATTTGAAAATTTAAGTTGGATTTCCATATCAAGATACAGTGATTTTTCCATAGATAAAATAAAACTTTATCTATGTAAATTTGTATGTATTACAAGTAGATGCATAAGATTTTCTGGAAGTAGTTTCCCAGAGTATGTCTATATTTTAAAAATCAATTATCCGCTAAAAAACGTCGGTCATATTCATTTATAAATGATTGCAACATATCCCTAGGTGTAGAGATTCAGCAATGCTAAGTTTATAGAAAAATCCATATCTTACATAATTTTTTTAAATTGGAATCACTTGTTTATTGAAAATACTAAAAATATAATATGGTTAAATTTACTGAATATCTAGCGTCAAGATGATAAATTTATCTAAAATTATTATTCTTCTCTTAAGATTGTAATTCTCTTAACAAAAAATTTTTATTTATATTCTCTTTGATGTAACCTAAATATAAAAACCTAAAACTCAAGATTTTGCCAGGGGATAGTTCTTAATACAGGGAATAGGAAACTCTTAATAGGGAATAGGGAATAGGGAGTGTTAAGTCATAAATTGCACTTCCTGAGGTATAATCTGGAGGCAGAGCCTCTAAACTCTAGTTACCAGCCTGACGCTGGTAACTAGAAAACCAGAAATAGGGAACATGGTAGGGACACAGCCTCCAAAATCTCTTCCATAAACAGGCAATTTTACAGATGGCGTGCCCCTAGGATATATTACCTACAACTTAGTCCCGCACTCCGGACAGAAGTTGTTATTGGGAGGATTCTTAGCACCGCAATTGCTACAATAAACAGGTTCCACATCCGTTTTTGGCAACTGCTTGGGTAAGCCAATCATCTGGGCATTACTCTTACCAGGTGCCACCATTGGGTAACAATTTTCGTCTTTTTTCACCCGGACATCCATTACCACTGGACCGTCATGTGCTAGCATTTCGGCGATCGCATCTTTTAATTGCTCCCGAGTGCTAACAACCATCCCCTTGATGCCATAGGCTTTACACAGATACTCTACATCTGGCATCCCTACTTCCATGTTAGAACAGGAGTAACGCTCGCCGTAAAATGCCTGCTGCCACTGTCTTACCATCCCTTGCCAGCCATTATTTAAAATCACGGTCTTGACTTTTAGACCGTATTGTGCTAGGGTACCCAATTCTTGCAAACACATCTGGAAACTGGCATCACCACTGATACAGATCACATCTTCATCAGGGAAAGCAGCCTGAACCCCCATAGCTGCGGGTACACCAAAACCCATAGTTCCCAAACCAGCGCTGGAAATCCACCGTCGGGGACTATTTTTCAAGAATTGTGCTGCCCACATTTGATGTTGACCCACATCTGTAGTGTAGTAGGCATGAGGTACTTGTTCACCGACTTCTACAATCACTTCTTGGGGTGAGAGACTATCAGCATGTTGGGGTACAACCAGGGGATAATCTTCCTTCCAGCGGTTAATTAGCTGTAGCCACTCTTGGCTTTGGTTGGGTGTACCCTGCAAACCAATTGCTTTACATTTATTTAACAAATCAGTCAACACATTGCGGACATCACCGACAATGGGCACATCCGGAATGCGGTTTTTACCTACTTCTGCCGGGTCAATATCAATGTGAATTACTTTAGCACGGGAGGCAAATTCATCTAATTTACCCGTCACCCGGTCATCGAATCTTGCCCCTACACATATTAATAAATCACAATCACTCACCGCAAAATTAGCGTAAGCTGTGCCGTGCATCCCTAACATACCCACAGATAGGGGATGATGTTCGTCAAAGGCTCCAATACCCATTAAAGTAGTGGTAACGGGGATATTGAATAATTCTGCCAGTTCTTCAACTTCGACGTGGGCACCGGAGGCGATCGCACCTCCACCAACGTACATCAAGGGACGACGGCTTTCGCGAATTAACTGTAATGCGGCGTTAATTTGCTTAGGATTGCCCTTAACCGTGGGGCGATATCCCGGTAATTTTACTGAACCTGGTTCTACAGGGATGTAGTCAAATTTTTCCAGTGCCACATCCTTGGGGACATCAATCAAAACTGGTCCTGGACGTCCAGTGCTGGCAATATGGAAGGCTTCTGCCACAATCCGCGCCATATCTCTGGGGTCGCGTACCACGTAGGAATGTTTGACAATGGGCAGGGTAATGCCATAAATATCAGTTTCTTGGAAAGCATCGGTGCCAATTGCTGGACGTGGTACTTGTCCCGTAACAACTACCATGGGAATCGAGTCCATGTAGGCAGTAGCAATACCCGTGACCAAATTAGTGGCTCCTGGACCGGAGGTGCCAAAACATACTCCTACTTTCCCCGTGGCACGGGCGTAACCATCGGCAGCATGGGATGCACCTTGTTCGTGTCTCACTAGGATATGCTTGATACCGCTAGTTGGTTCCACTAAATACAATTCATCGTAAATTGGTAGAATCGCACCACCGGGATAACCAAAGATATATTCTACTCCGTGGCGCTTAAGGCTATCCATCAGGGCATAACCCCCAGATGCACGGACAGGAGTCACTACTGGCTCTGTTGAGACATGAGATTGGGTGTTTTCTGGGGCATTGGTAGGTAAACGCGATTCTCCGGGGGAGACACTTGGTGAGCGCACAGTCAAACCTCACGTACTAACTAAAATAAGGCAGAAATTCTGTATTGTAAATTTCATTTTAGTGTAAAACTTTGATTATATTAATTGGGTTTTGCCAATGGTGAAAATATCAAGGACTTATAATCATAACATTAAATGGAATCTTGGAAAACTCGGCGGGTATTTTTCCAGCCAAGGATACCAACAATTGCGACGATAATACTCATACATACCAGCACAGTACGTAAGCCAAAAGCATCGGTCAAAAAACCAGTAATTGCCAGTGGTCCGGAGAGGGCAATATTTACAGCATGATTTTGAAAGCCAAACACCTTGCCATGCATCGAAGCTGGAGTTTGTTGTTGAATTAAGGTGTGCATCGGTACGCCAATAAAAGCAGCACCCACACCCAAAACAGCACAAAGTCCCAGTCCCAGCAGTAGGTTATGGGTAAAAGTGAAGAGTCCTAAAACTAGCGCCATCATCAAAAACCCGAATAAAGGTAAGGGCTTGTGATGACATCTGTCACCCCAGTGTCCTAAAATCCCTGCACCCAAGACCATACCTATACCAGCAGCAGCCAAGAAAAAGCCAAATTGCTTATTTTTCAGACCAAACTCCTCTGCTAATTGGATAGCTAGTACTGTTAAGGCTGCAAACACACAGTACAAAGTCACAATTTGCAGCATGGCATTCCAAACCAGGCGATTTTTCTTCAAGTAGCGCAAACCTTCTTTAAAATCAACCCAAGGATGAGGTAATGAGGCATTTTCCCCTAAATGTTTGCGTTCTTTAAAAATAATCGGCTGCATAATTGCTGCGGAGGATATATATAAACCCCCTACCACCAACTCTTGACCAAAATTGCCTCCCCAATCTTTTACCCAGCTTAAGATTGGTTCTCCCACCGCAAAGCCAACAATTAAAGCTGTCATCATGGTGCTGCTAAATAGGGCATTTGCCGCCATTAAATTCTCTCGTCGTACCAAAAGTGGGATTGCTGCTTGCTCCGCAGGGGCAAAAAATTGCGTTAAGGTGGAGATGACAAAGGTGAATATTAATAAAATCACAAATTCCTTGGGAAACAAAGGAATCATCACCGTTAAGATTCCCCGCACCAAATCCGAACCAACCATTACCGGCTTTAAGGGAAAGCGATCCACAAAAATACCACCCGCAGAACCAAATAAAATCGCTGGCAATGTAAATGCCAGCATTAAAGTCGAGTACATGGAATTTTCAGTACCGGAGGTATTTTGGTAGCCCTCCAGCAAGGCAATCAACAAAACTAACAACACCTTATCTGCTAGCTGGGATATTAATTGCCCAATCCATAGCAGCATAAAACCACGATTTTTCAATAGGGCTGCAAATCCTTTATTCACAGCGGTTGGTTCAGTTGGAAACATGAGAAATTTGAGAATTATGACTAGATTGATCGAGCTGTAAATGCAGTAATAGAAAATAATTTATAGGCAAAATCATATTTTAGTTTTTATACAGCTACAGAAGTGCAGCTTACACCATTCTCAAAAGCCGTGATTATATGAGTCTAGTTAAATATAAGCCAATCAAAAACAGAGCTTTGGTTTTCTTGACTTATACCTTCTAATCTTTCACTCCTACTTGCCAACAGTATTTTCCGGACTAATTTTGTACATAATGTTCTAAAAGTAGATATAAAAATTCCCCCGCACTTAAACGTCTTTTAGCTGGTGCTTCCCCCATTAATGAGTCTACCCACCAGCCTGGAACTTTTTGGGGCGATCGCCAAATTTCTAAATGCTCTACTGGCGGATCTGCATAAAAGTTATTGTCTCCACTACCGAGAATTTTGGAACTCCAGTGGGTGAAATCATCATGGCTGATGCGATGTATAGGGAAATTACCACATACTGGTACACCCCATCCATCTATAGCAATGAAGGCTTTGACATTACCTGTCCACATTTGCCACTTCCAAGCGGCAAACATTGCCCCCACCACACCAGCGCTAAAGCCAATAAATACCACCGGGGATTCTAGTTTATCTTTTAATTGTTCCTGTAAAAACTGGAAAATATGAATTCCTGATAAAGATAAAAAATTGTGATACGGATATATCAGTATATTTACTTTGGTGCTAAGATTTGAACCTGTGGGAATTAACCCTTGCAAACCAGATAGAAAACTGTTAGTTAATTGGGCTTCATGAATTCCAGGGCAAATTACAATTTTCATTTTTTGTTGGTTTGACAGTTTGATGATTATTGTTTTTCCATCGGCAATGTTTAAAATATCACAAGTATGGCATAACTAGCTTGAAAATAAGCAGTCGGTACTAGACAGTCGGTAGCCCAATAGAGTAAGAGACCATTTATAAAGTGTAGGGAGAAACGGGGTTTCTATGGGTGGAGTATGGAATCCGCATCGTACTTAGTCTCAAAGAAACCCGGTTTCTTGGGTCTTAAGGTTTACTTTATAAATAACCTCTAAGGATTTTACTTTTCCCCCCAAAAACACGCTTCGCTAGAGTAATGATTTCACTTTTCCCCAAAAAACACGCTTCGCTAGAGTAATAATTTTAGTTTTCCCCAAAAAACACGCTTCGCTAGAGTAAGGATTTTGCTTTTCCCCCCAAAAACACGCTTCGCTAGAGTAAGGATTTTGCTTTTCCCCCCAAAAACACGCTTCGCTAGAGTAAGGATTTTGCTTTTCCCCCCAAAAACACGCTTCGCTAGAGTAAGGATTTTTGTCCCCCAAAAAACCTAGGGTGTGTTTTTAAAGTATTCTGTAGGTTGGGTAGAACGGAGTGAAACCCAACAAACCGAACGAAGAATGTTGGGTTTCGTCCCTCAACCCAACCTACAATTGATGCCAATTTTGGGTTTGAAAACATGCCCTAGCGCTAAGGTAAGGATTTTACTTCTCCCCCAAAAACACGCTTCGCTAAGGTAAGGATTTTATTTGTCTCCCCAAAAACCCTAGGGCTAGAGTAAGGATTTTAGTGCCAAATTATTTAAGAGCGAGAAAACTGCTGTAAGGGGAGATAAAATCCTGTAAGAAAGCAAAAAAAACGTAATTACGCGGAAAATACCCTAATTATGCGGAAAATACCGTAAGGACGGGCGGGGTTTCCCCGCCCCTACGTGACGGGTTTTCTATTTTCTTCATGTTTTTTCATATCCCATCCGGGGGGATAGGATGATAATAGTCATAGTAAGGAAAAAAACACCGAGCTTTAATTAGCTCCCTACTCCGGTTGTATAGAGGAAAGCATTGTGGTTGCTATATCTGAAAATCAGGAAACAAGCCAAGGGCATTTACCAGCAAAAGATAGAGTTGCTGTGTTGCTGATGGGCTACGGAGAAGTAGAAAGCTATGAGGACTTCGCTAATTACAACGAACAAGCTTTAAATCTACTGACAGCAAAATTTGCCCCAGTACCCAATTGGATTTATCCCCCCCTAGCCAAACTGTTAGCGTTATTCGATCGCCACGAATGGGGACATACCCACGGCGATTTTATTTCTCCCCATAACGCTATCTTTGAACAGCAACGGGCTGGAATTGAGGCAGAGTTACAGAAACAATGGGGCGATCGCATCCAAGTTTTTAAAGCTTTTAATTTCTGCGCTCCTTTTCTCCCTAAGCAAGTGTTGGCAGAAATCAAAAATCAAGGTTACCAGAAAATTCTGATTTATCCCCTGCTGGTGGTAGATTCTATCTTTACCAGTGGAATTGCTGTTGAGCAAGTTAATAAAGCCCTAACTGAGTTAAATGATGGTGAAGAACACTGGTTAAAAGGACTGCGTTATATTCCTTCTTTCTTCAACGAACCAGCTTACATTGATTTGATGGTACAGCTGGTAGAGGAAAAAATTGCCGCTACCCTAGCCAACGCTCATCTTCCTTCGGAAATTGGCATTGTGCTAATGAACCACGGTTGTCCCCACAAAGCCAAAGGATTCACATCGGGAATTGTGGAAAGTCAAGCACTCTACGACTTGGTACGGGACAAATTAATTAATCGCTATCCCTTGATTTCCGTAGGCTGGCTGAACCACGACACACCCCTAATTGAATGGACGCAACCAAATACCGAACAAGCAGCTAAAAACTTGATTCAATTGGGTGCAAAAGCGGTCATGTTTATGCCCATTGGTTTCGCTACAGAAAACCACGAAACTCTTTTGGATGTACACCATATAATCCATTCTCTGGAAAAGAAGTATTCCCAAATTAATTATGTGCAGATGGCTTGTGTGAATGACCATCCAGAATTCTTAGCGATGGCAGCTCAATGGGCAAATAGTCACATTAACGAGTTGTTATCAGAGCAAGGAATGGCAATTAATTCCCAATTAGCAGCAGTCCATCACCACCATCATCATCACCACCATCACCATTAAGAAAAGTAAAACAGAGCAATTGTAAAGATTTATAGCGTCTAAAAGGCGCAATTTGTAGAAAAATGGGGTAAGAGAGCCTAACTAGTCAGCATCCTTACCCTAATCTACTCAATTTTTGTTTCGCAGTTTGGTTTGGCTGCATTGCCCTTAAGCTAAAGGTTCAAGCCAGCGCTCTGTGGAAATATGACTGGGGATTCTAACTGCACTCCTGGCTTGATGGCTTTCCCAATTCGGTGCGCGTTGATATGACTAAGAACCAAACAGTTATGGACGTTAAAGAACTTCTAAACCGCTACCAAGCAGGACAAAGAAACTTCAATGGCATTTTCCTGCCAAAAGCCAACCTGCAAGGAGTTCATTTGGGTGGTGTAGATTTTGGTAGAGCTAATTTCAGTGGGGCTAATTTAGCAGGAGCATTTCTGACTGGCTCTAATTTGAGCGAAGCAAATCTCCAGGGAGCTAACCTGTATCGAGCGCATTTATCTGATGCCATCCTTAGTGGAGCGGATTTAACTCAAGCAATGCTGACATCGGCTAATCTGAATGAATCTGACTTGAGTGGTGCATCCTTGAGTGGGGCAGATTTACAGGAAGCAGAGTTACATATGGCGTCACTCACTTCAGCCAATTTGCAGGGAGCAAAAATGAGTGGGGCAAAAATGAGTGGAGCGAGAATGTGGAAAGCAGATTTAAGGGAAGCAGATTTAAGCGGAGCAGATTTAAGCGAAGCAAATTTAAGTGAGGCAAATCTGACTGGTGCAAATCTGGATGCTACAGATATGAGTGAAGCCTTTTTGACTGGAGCAATTTTACCAGATGGTTCCGTTCATAGGTAGGGAAATAAGAGTTAAGAGTTAAGAATTAAAAATTAAGAATTAAGAGTTAAGAATTAAAAATTCCTAATTCCTAACTTCTAATTAATAATTCCTAACTCCTAGACTCTAACTCCTAACTTATAAATTTTTGAATTTCATATTTTAAATCAACAACGCCAATTATTTTATTCAAATTTAAAAAAATAATGCAAATACCAAATGAAAATCCAAATATTGAAACTCTTTCTGATACAAATAAGGAACAAGTAGAACAAATATTGGCTGACATTCTTTTAGCTTATGATGAGCAGCATGAAACAAAAGATGTTAAGCAATTTTGTGTTGATTATTTACAGGAAAAACAAACTTATGAAGATATCAATACTGCTTTAATGGTAGTTGTTGATACTCAAGAAACTTTAGAACAGATAGAATCTTATCATCGTGATTTAGAAAAATCACAGCAAAAGGGTAAATCACGAATTAACTGGTTTAAGAACACAATTAAAGAATTAGTCAATATTGAAAAAGGCAAGAAACGAAATGAGATTGTAGCTGAGGTTAAAGATGCTTTAACTATAACCAGTGACCAACTTTCTTATGATGTTACCCATGAAGATGTCAGTTTATCAACTCCTTTAGAAGATTCTAGTTTAGATAATGGAATTCATGAAACTGTTGTTGCTACTAATTTATTAGGAGATATTCAAAATATAACAGCTTTATCTACTCTCGTTTTAGCCCCTCAGTTTGAAAATCAATCTAATAAACAATATAAACAAGGAAATATTGTTACAAAAGCTTTTGAAGATGAACTTAATTCCCAAACAGAAAAAGATTTAAAAACTGTTCTTTCTATCGGAACAATCATTGCCAAAGACCAAGGTTTAATTGAACCCCTAAATACTGTTGATAATATAGGGATTGTTTCTGCAATTGATATGGGGATAACATTTGTTAAAACTGCTTCTAAAGTTGCTTCTGGAAAGATTTCACCCCTGAAAGCGCTTGATTATCTTTATAATCGAGCAACTGCTATAGTATCTACTGCGGTACGTTGGAAAGCAAATGTTATCGGTTGGGCTGCAGGAACTGAATTAGGGGCTATTATAGGTACAACTTTTGGTCCAGTCGGAATAGCTGTTGGTGCTATCGCTGGTGGTGTTGCGGGGAAAATTGCAGGAAGTAAAATTGGCGAACAAATTAGCAAAGGAGTGAAAACAATTGCCAATACGCTTAAAACTGCGGTTAAGAAAGCATGGAAGGGTGCTAAAAAGGTAGGAAATAAAATTAAAAATAGTAAATTGAATCCTTTAAATTGGTTTCCATAGTCAAATTATTAAGTCAGTAGATCAAATTCAATATACAACCTCACTCAGAAACCGGGTTTATTTAGGAATAATTATCTGTTTAAACCCCAATTTTGTCTTAATAAACCCGGTTCTTCCATGGTTGGTCTTGAATGGTGCAAGATATAACGAGAGGGGAAGAGGATGGCTTTAGGTATACCACAAGCAATTTTAAATTTCTTATTTTCAATTAAGGTGATAATCTCATGGCTAAAATGATTAAATTTAATCTTGTTGTTGATAATATTCCCATTAGAACTATTGAAGAATTAAAGAATAATTTTAATATTGATGATATTTTGGAATATTACAAAGGAGGAATTTTAGAACGGTGGTTAACAGTCAGGGAACTTAAGGATTATTTGAAGAAGGTAAAAGCAATTCATAGTGATGATGATATAGCTATAGCAAGACAATTAATAAATATATTTCAAGTTGGTGGTGAGGAAGATAAGATTGACTATGCGCTTGAAGTATTGCGCTTTGAAAAAAATAGAGAAGCAAGATTAAAAGAACTGGAAGAGAAAGATATAAGGCGAAATAATATTATTACTGCATATCATCAAGAATATGAAGCAATACTGAATGCTCTTAAGCCAACTTCATTTACAATAACTGAGTGGACTATTGATAAGTTAACAGAAATTTATTATGTTTTTGCAGAATTAAGGAAATTAAAAAATAAAAAAATTTATAATCCAGACGAATTACTTCAAGAAATTTTCGATCTTCTTGGTGAAGATATTGTAAAAAATTATCAAAATCAAATATTAGAATATACAGAAAAAACACACAAAAAAAATATTATCTCCTTAATAAAAGAAATAATAGAAAATTATCAAAAAATATTTGAAGCTGATATAGTTAGATTTTATGAAGATTTTTTTGAATTATCTCCTTTAGCTATTTTTGCTGTATTGATGAACAAAAAAGGAAGACAATTATTTTTTAACAATGAAAAGATAAATTTAAAAATCAATGAAATTATACAATGGGATTTTTTATATCATGTAGAACCAAAAAATAAGCCATTTAGAGGGTATCCTGCTAATGAATATTGGCAAGACATTGAACCTTCAGGACAAGAGTTTATGATAATTAGAATAGAACCTGGAACATTTGTGAGAAATTTAGGAAAACAAGGAGAAAGTTTATCATCTGAAGATGTAAATGGAAAATTTCCTATTCTAAACGGAATTGATTATAAAAGTAATAATGAAAATCATAAAATTGTATATTTACCCTGTTCTGAAGATAATGAATTTTATTTCTCAAAAAATCAAGAACTGAATAAAGTATAGAAACAGCTTAAAACGTATAGGATCTATTATTGTGTAGCTTAAGGTCACCCTTAAAGGATGGTGCGTTAGACTAAAGTCATAACACACCCTACACTTTGAATAAAAGTATAGTAAAAATGAACAATGTAGTCCAAAAACTCAGTTCCTATATAGACTCTTTACGTCCTATTATTTATATCAATCATTTTGACATTCATGCTATCGACCAAATTATTAAACAAGTTGCTTTAGACAGCGATATTTATGAATATAATGATGCTTCTGGATGGGTAGACTTTGATAATAAAATACCTAAATTTGACTACAGTTTAGAAACTTTTCTTCAAGCATTTGATATAGAAAACTGTAAAAGCACCTTTTTGGTATTAAAAGATATTCATTTTCATTTTGATAATCCTGTTATTCTTGCCCGTTTAAAATCTATCGCTACGAAAACATTATATCAAGAAGATTTTTACGCCACTATTTTTGTAGTTTCCAGTAAACTAATTATTCCCCACGAATTAGAAAAATATATAACTGTATTTGATATTCCCTTACCTAATATTGCCGAAATCAAAAATATTCTTCAAACATTTCAACCCGATCCACTATTTAAAATAGATGAAGAAGTTACTGAAGAATTAGCTTTATCTTTAAAAGGTTTAAGTGAATTTGAAATTATCCAAATCTTAAACTTGGCTTATCAAAATGGTGGAGTTATTACCAAAGAAGATAAAAAGATAATTTTATCAGAAAAAGAACAAGCAATTAAAAAGTTAGGAATGCTAGAAATTCTTAACTTTAAAGAAACCATTGAAGATATTGGAGGATTAGAAAAACTCAAACAATGGCTCAACAAAAAAGCTAAGATATTTCAACAATTAGATAAAGCAATAAAATTCGGTGTTGATATTCCTAAAGGAATTATGTTAGTAGGAATGCCGGGATGTGGCAAAAGCCTTGCTGCAAAAGCAACTGCGCATTTATTTCAAGTCCCTTTATTAAGACTTGATGTCGGTAAATTGTTAGGAAAATATGTGGGAGAAAGTGAAGAAAATCTCAGACGTGCTATTAAAATTGCTGAAGCAGTCAGTCCTTGTATATTATGGGTAGATGAAATCGAAAAAGCCTTTGCAGGTGTTGGAGAAACCGGAGGAGGTAGCGATGTTACTACTCGTTTATTTGGACATTTTTTAACTTGGATACAAGAGAAAGAAAGCACCGTTTTTATTGTTGCAACTTCTAATGATATTTCTAAACTTCCTCCAGAGTTTTTAAGAAAAGGACGTTTTGATGAACTATTTTTTGTAGACTTTCCAAACCCTGATGAACGTCGTCATATCTTGAAAATACATTTGAGTAAACGCAATAAATGGCATCGAAATATTGACACAATTAAACTTATTGCACCAACAGATCAATATAGTGGTGCTGATATCGAAGCTGTTGTCAAAGAAACTATTGAAAATGCTTTCATTGATGGTAAACAAAGTATTACCACAGATGACTTGCTGGCTGTAATTCAAACAACCAAACCATTAGCTAATACTCTTAAAGAAAAGATAGAGGAAATCAGAACAGACCTGAAAAAGATAGATATTAAACCAGCTAGCTAATAGACAATGAATCCTTTGTAATTAAAATTTCATTGCTATCCACAAAAAATGGACGTAACTGGATTCGAACCAGTGACCCCATCCATGTCAAGGATGTACTCTAACCAACTGAGCTATACGTCCGCAACCAAAAAATAATAGCATATTTATTTCCCAAAAGGCAACTTTTTTCATGAATGCGATCGCCCCCCGTATAGAATCAGCGATCGCGCAAGCGCTGACTTCGAGGTTTGCAGCCAATCAACTTAGAGAACAACAAAAACTAAATTATCTCAAATTGTGGGGTAAGCATCCCTGCCTACCCATCATAGCAAGGATGCCTGTACCACTATCAAATTTTGGGATATTTTTTTATTTGCAAGTCCCTTAGAGTGTGTTCAAAGAAACCGGGTTTCTATGGGTGGGTAACCGATAATCAGAGTATATAAACCAAAAGAAACCCGGTTTCTCGACCCTCACTCCTAGTTTTATATTTGTTTTATAAACACCCTCTTAGAGAACACCAAAAAATAAATCATCCCAAATTGTTGGAGGGGAGCGGTTTGTGCGCCCCCAAGAATGATATAGTTGACAGACAACGAATTTAGGATTGGGATATTTTTTGATTTGCAAGGGGTAAAGTTACCCAAACCCTACTGATTCATTCTCTTCTGTGCTGATACCAATAGTTCTTGCGCTTGGGGGTAAGCTGTGGTTCCAGATTTGACGGTGCGCAATAGATTAATTATTCCCTGTAGTTCTCCTTGCAGACGATTGGAGTCAGAGGGAGGGTAACTTATCAAGCGTTGAATTTGCCGATTTGCTTGTTGCAGTGTTTGTTGTGATTCTCTTTCGGCTTGGTATCGAGTTTGAATTATTCCCAAGTTGGTTTTATATTGTACCAGTAATTGCTGGGCTTCCAAGTAATTAGGATCTCGGACTTGAATTCTTTGTAAGCGGTTAATAGCTTCTTGCCACAACTGTGCAATTTGTTGCCATTTTTGGGCAGAATGGGGGGGATTTTGGGATAATTGGGCAGCTTGCATCCCAAACATTTTCGCTGCTTCAATTAATGTACTAGTTTGACCGCTATCTGCAACATTAGTGGAAAATTTGCGAAAATCGCGCTTATAACCCACGAGTTTCTTTTGTGCTATTTTCCCTGCAATGGTTTGTGTGGAAATTTCTGACAGTGCATCTATGGCTGTTTGAATAGAAGTTATGGCTTGTTCTTTATCTGCACCATTTTTGGCTTGTTCGTATTCCTGCTTGGCAATTTTGAGTGCTTTTTGTGCTTCTTCTAGGGGTGGAAAAGCATTTTTTTCTTGGAATACTTTAGCATCTATCCGCGCTGTACGACGACGCGCAGTTTCAAACTCATCTACGGTAAACTTCCAAGTACAACCAAACAAGTTGCAATAAGCACGGGGATAGTAACCCAAAAACCAAACTGGTAATTGATCCAGATGATTTTGTGCTTGTTTTACTTTATTTTCACCTAGTTGAATATCCGCTTTGCTGGTAGCTTTATTTACTAATTGGTCTGCTTGTTCAAGGGTTTTTATTGCCCCCCGATAGTTATGATCCATGCTGATAAAGCTAGGTAATAGGAGGATTGGGGCATTTTTGGCAATGGGTAAACGAATCATGGGATAGGGTAAATTAATCACCCATAATACCCCAGCGGTACCAGTAACAAATATAGCTGCCCATTTGATTTTACTAAAAATCCCCGGTGGTTGATTAGCCCTTGCAGCTTGCTTGAGGGCTTTGTCGCTAAATTGGGGAAAGATATCAACAACGGTATCCCGCAATTCTTCCAAAGTCGCTGGAGAACCTTGTTGTCGTCGTAGTTCTTTTAAGCGCTTAAGGATGATTTCTGCCTCTATTTTACTGACGGTATCGTCACCGCTGCAGTTTTCTAGTTCAGTACGCAGAATTTGCAAAGCTCGTTTGTTAAGGCGGTACATACAAAAACCCAGTATCTTATATTCTTAGTTTTCCCGCTGGCGACAAAAAAATATAATTACTGACTGAGTGCAAATCAATGACCGCATTTTTACGTAATTTTAAATAATGAAAAGCACTTATTTTTAGCAAGAATTATCTCTTGTTAGATGACTCTCAAGAAATCCGATTTTTGGGGTTGCATAAATGCGGGATGATTTTGATGGTTTTGTGGGATGAACAGCAGCGCGTTGCGGAGCCAGTCACGTGCGCAAAGAGAAGTTCGTTGGCGGGGTTCCCCCGCTTAAAGAAACTAACTCCTAGGTCAACGCTCCGCGAATGGGGTTAAGCGCGTTGAGTGAACTGGCGTTGGGGTTCCCCCCCTTGTAGCGACTGCGGGACATCTTGCTTTGTGAAACGGGCATCCCTGCCCGTTATCAGTATTTATGAGGTAGGCACTCCGGGCCTGCACCACTTATATTCATCCCTTAATTCAGCAATGCCCGATTTTTTTGTTCGTACTGTACAGGTAAACTTTCAACAAGTATTTTTTGTTAATATTCCTATGTAAAACAATTATCGTCATATCTAAAATGCCCACCGCTTTAATCACTGGTGCTTCTGTTGGTATTGGTAAAGCTTTTGCGGAAGAGTTAGCCGCACGCAATTATAATCTTGTACTTGTGGCTCGTTCAGAAGACAAACTTAAGCAATTAGCTGTACAATTACAAGAACAATACAAAATTCAAGCAGAAGTTATAGTTAAAGACTTAACAGAAACCAATGCCGCTGCGGCTATATTTGATACCACTAAATCCAAAGAAATTACCATTGATTTATTAATTAATAATGCTGGCTTTGGTGACTATGGAGAATTTTCTCAAACCGATGGGGAACGCCAAATCAAAATGGTGCAATTAAATGTTATCGCATTGGTAGATTTAACCCATAAATTTTTACCAGGAATGCGTCAGCGTCGCTCTGGAAGTATTATTAATGTCTCATCTTTGGCTGCATTTCAACCTATACCATATCTCTCTGTTTATTCTGCTACTAAAGCCTTTGTGAGCCATTTTAGCGAAGCATTATGGGCAGAAAATCGTGAATATGGAATTCGGGTTATTGCTAGCTGTCCTGGACCCACAGAAACCAACTTTTTTGTAGAAGCAAATTTTCCCACAGCATTAACAGGTAATGCAAAAAAAATATCTACGCCACAAGAAGTAGTACAAGAAACTTTAGCAGCTTTAGAAAAAGGAGAATCTAGCGCTGTAATCGGTGGTTTACTCACCCATTTTATTAGTAAATTAGCTGCAATTGCTCCGCGAGAATTTTTATTAAATACGTTGGAAAAGCAGTTTAAAGCTTAATTAATAATTACTAAGAAACATAGGGAATAGGGAATAGGGAACAGGGAACTCTTAACAGGGAACTCTTAATAGGGAATAGGGAATAGGGAATAGGGGGCGTTGCTGATTACAGGTATGATGGGAGCATCCCAATTTTTGAAAAACACCCAAACCCTAGAAGGGTAGGGCTATACAAGCAAAGCCCCGAAGTTTGGCGAAGAGAAGTTGCGTGCGCCCAGAGAAGAACGCACAAGAAGGGGGTTCCCCCGCTTAAAGAAACTAACTCCTGCCCAGACGCTCCGCGAACGGGGTTAAGCGCGTTGAGCAAACTTCGCGGACCCAAACCGACACGCAAGCGTGGACTCACCGCCAACAACTCTGTGCCTACGCAGGCTAAACATTTCTAGCCTGCGTAGGCAGGCTACTCTAAGAGAAGCCGCTCCGCGTCTATGTCCGTGTAGCGATAACCTTGTAGGGTATTGCATAAAAATTGGGATGCTCCCGGTATGATTTTGTCCCCCAACCCCCAATTCTGGGGGAGAAAGATAATTTAAAGTCCCCCAATTTTGGGGGATTTAGGGGGCTTTATTGAAACAAGAAAAATAAATTCATACTTCAATTCAGCAACGCCGAATAGGGAATAGTGTTTCAGTGCTGATAGTCGCTAGCGGCAGGGTCATATCTTGCACCTAACAAGACCAAAATATTGAGTTTCTGGGGACAAAATTTAGACTTTCACAATTATTCATTCTCAGCAAACTCCTACAATACACCAACGGGTTGTAGGTGCAGTTCTCATATCATATTAACTGTATTTTGTCAAATGTATGTATTGATGAGGTGAATTGGGGTCAGTGAAAATTGGTCTTTCTTGCTGTTATCAAAATTTGACTTTTAAATTAGCTGCTACGCAAAAACAATACTTCTGGCTGTTTTGGGTAAAAAATGGTCAGGGAAGCCCCAAAACTACTTTTTTTAAGTATATCATCAAACAACGTAATTGCGTCAACAATATGGAAAATATTTTTGAGCAAAAAACCCATAATTATTTGAATACCAAAACTAGAAGAGCTTAAATATAAGTTTTAGTTATAATAATTTATTAACCAAGGATAACCATAGCACAAGCGCTGATGGAAGAGATTTACACTTTTGACCATTTAGTTTGAAAATAGAAACTAGGAAAGATGGGTGTTGCATAAATGCGGGATGATTTTAATAGTTTTGTGGGATGACCATCTTGGTTTGTGGAACGGGCATCCCTGCCCGTTTTCTGTATTTCACGTAAAAATAGATAGGATTTATCAAGTAAATATTTAAGAATAATCTATATTATTTTCTGATATTTCACAATGACTAAAGTAGATATTCTCATTCTTTCCAACGGTCCTGGGGAAGTCACAACTTGGGTACGTCCAGTAGTTAAAGCATTACGTCAACAGCTAGGAAATGACCGTTCTCAAGTGAGAATTTCAGTGGTTTTATCTCCTTGTCCCAATGCTACTGGTAAAGAACCAAAAATAGTCGCTTCTTATTCAGAAGTAGATAGAGTACAAGCTGCAGAATATTTTCTACCATTTTTACTTTGGGGAAGAACTTTAGAAAACTGGAACTGGAGAAACCAAGGTGTAGTACTTTTCCTGGGTGGTGACCAATTTTTTCCTGTTATTATTGGTAAAAGATTGGGTTACAAAACCATTGTTTATGCTGAATGGGAAGCTAGATGGCATAACTTAATTGATAGATTTGGCATGATGAAATCAGAAGTTGCTGCTAAAGTTAATCCAAAATATGCTCATAAATTCACCCTTGTTGGAGATTTAATGGCGGAAGCAGGAAACGGATTAATTACAGATGATTTATCGGTTAAATTCCTTGCAAATCAAGTGTCAGAAATAATTGGTCTTTTACCTGGTTCTAAAGCAACAAAATTAGCTCAGGGATTGCCTTTAGCATTAGCAATTGCAGAACATATTCACGTCAAAAGACCCCAAACTAAGTTTATAATCACCGTTGCACCAACTTTAGATTTACCAACTTTAGCTAGTTTTGCTAATCCCCAAAAAAACCCTTTTGTTAAGACTTTTGGCAGTGTCACCGCAGAATTAGTAATTCCTGATCAAGGTACGTGTCCTTATCTGCAAACCGCAAATGGTTTATGTGTGGAACTTCACACCCAAAATCCTGCTTACGATATTTTATCCCAGTGCAGTATTTGCTTAACAACAGTGGGTGCAAACACTGCTGAATTGGGTTCTCTTGCCATTCCCATGATTGTTTTACTACCCACCCAGCAATTAGATGCTATGCGTGCTTGGGATGGTTTACCGGGATTATTGGCAAATTTGCCCTTGGTGGGTTCGGGTTTCGCTAAGGTAATTAATTGGTTTTTCCTCAGACATAAAGGTTTATTAGCATGGCCCAACATCTGGGCACAAGAGGAGATAGTACCAGAAGTCACAGGTAAACTCCAACCAGAGAACATAGGGGAAATGGTTTTAGACTTTTTGAGTCATCCTGAAAAATTGGATGCAATGCGGACAAAGTTGCGCGAAATTAGGGGAGAAACAGGTGCAGCTGAAAAATTAGCACAATTGGTGAAAGAAGAAATCAAAAGTTATGAGTTAGGAGTTAGGAGTTAACAGTTAAGAGTTGTTCCAGACGCGATATGTCGCGTCTGGAATGGAGTGAGGAATTACCAATTTTTAATTTTTAATTTTGTAGCGCTTTGCGCTTCGGTGTAGGATATTTTTAATTGTTTTGGAAGTTGGGAGTTAGGAAGAAAAAACTTACTAATTTTGAATTTTGTATCTTGTATTTTTTTGGGAGTTAAAAGTTAAGAGTTAAGAGTTAAGAGTATAGCTATCAAAGTGACGCAATAAACTCGGTTTTTCCTCAGACTGTACGAAAGTTTTTAAACAATGTCAAAGGGAAGAAAGAGGGAAAAAGGAAGAGGGTTTGAGCGGTTTTATGTTTGTGTTGAAGCTTGCACTCCTACCAAACTTTACCCGTCTTTTACGACGCTTAACCTGTATCCAATTGAGAAGTTAGAAGATTTGTTCAATTTGTTGGGCACACAAACCATTATTCTTTGCATTTGATCAACTTCATTCATTGCTGAGCGTAAATAAAAATGGTTGAGGTTCACGCTTCTAAACCAACTCATGCGTGCAATTAGAGCGTTGTGTATCAAGTTCTTTGAAGCTGCCTAAAGCTATTTGAAGAAAACGAAAATACTCATTGTTTGTTACTAGTTCGTCCTACACCATTGGGCGATGTTTGAAGTAATTAGCTATATTTTAGCACTTCTTCCTTCTTCCGCTCAAACCCTCTTCCTTCTTCCTTGAAGGTCGAAGACCTTCGGTCAGTAATAGACATCTGGTGGAAAAGAATGTAGAGACGTTGCAATGCAACGTTTGGAACAAGGGTTTTGGACAATGCATATTTAATTTTCACGCCTATGTCTAATGGTTTTCTATTCCCACTTTGACAGTGCTAGACTTAGAGGATATTTGAAAAGTATTATGTTTACATCACAACCCTAAAAACCTAACCCTCTCCTACCCTATGAGAACAGAAAAATAGGGGTTTCAAAGTCTGTTCTCTCCTAGGAGAGAGATGAACCAGAGAGGTTTTTTCGTAAAGCTTTAGACTTGACAAACAACCTCTTAGGAATTACCAATTTTTAATTTTTAATTGTTTTGTCCATCTCTTCGTCCCAACTCATATACCCCGCAACCCATACAAGCAAGTATACCCATGCTAATTGCCCAACTACGTCCTAAACCGACTTCCACACCCCAATTACATAAAGCACCAACGGCAATAAAAGGGACAATGCTAAATAAAGAGGCGTAAAAAGCATTTTGGGATTCTCTAGCTTTACGAGTTCTTTCAAATTCTGATTTGCTAGTGTAGAGCGATCGCTCAGCAAAATTGAACCAGCGGTTTAGTTGATGCATCACCCATTCACTGACTGGGGAAAAACCCAAATATAGAGCCAAAGACCATAAACTTGCTCCGGCGATCGCAACGGTATCTAAATTAAATCCCAACGGCAATATCTCAGTGAACATGATTATCTGGTAATCCTATAAAAGCTTAAATTGAAATGCATTTAATCCTAACTCAACTCCCAAAACAATTAAAACTTAAAAATTGGTAACTCCTTTCCTTCTAAGAGGATGTTTGTCAAGTCTAAAAGCTTACTTAAAACCTCTGTGGGTAAACCTCTTTCCAAACCTCTCTCCTACTAGTCCAGAGGCTTTGAAACCCCCATTCCGATATAAAAAGTTTTTCCGCTTCCCTCTCCTGTTTCCCCTCTCTTCCCTCTCCCAATGGGAGAGGGGTTAGGGAGCCAGCGCGTTGCGGTGAGGTAGTGTGGTCTACTCTTCGAGAAGCCGCTCCGCGTCTAAGGGGGTTTCCCCCATGTAGCTTGCTTCCCCGTTGGCGTAAAGCCTACGGCATAGCTCCGCTTACCGCGCAGCGTGTCGCTTG
>JASJCY010000292.1 GCA_030065825.1 Nostocaceae cyanobacterium
ACAAGGTCAGAAATTGCATGGTCTGCGGTAGGGCATTCCGTGGACTTAAAACAAAGCTCAACGCCTCCTAAGCAATAGCTGGATTGGTTGAGAAGCCTACACTGTATGCTTGCGCTACTTGTAGGAGTATGTCACCCAAAACACTGTGGTAGCATCATTAGACATAGGCGTGAAAAAGAATGTTCCAGACGTAAAATTTTACGTCTGGAACAAGGGTTGTAGCTGACGCATATTTAATTTCCACGCCTATGACTATTAAGCGCAGTAATGCCCGCAAGAAATTACAGGGACTGATTTTCCCAACTTCAGTACTTCCCAACTTCCTATTATTTTTGACACCAATTTGCGATATCTGCTTCCTCACAAGCAAGCTACGTAATTACAATCACTGGTAGCTTCGGTGCCCCCCACTAATTCCCCACTAATTGCACACCGCTAAATTTTCACTTTTGGGTGGGGGCAGCAAACTCACATAATTACCAATTATTTGGTCAAAATTGCTTGTACTTGCTGAAAACTTTGTGCTAGGATTATCTAATGTGCCTAAATTAAACAGCACAAAATTCAGCTTGATTAAAGCTGTTAAAACCAACACACAAAATTGTTAGCAACTAATAGTAGCCAGGGTTGGCAAATTAGTTGCTAGGAGATAATTCCATATTTGGTTTATCTCGCATTAAGTAGGGAGAATGTCAAAGACCTATAACATACTTCTGCCATTCCTGATGTGTTCCAGTTTTCAAGTGTTTGGTAACCTCAAAGTAAAGGCTACTATATGGTCTACGGGGAGAGTGGCGCAATAGCATATGCGCTTCTTTAGGAGTACGGTTACCCTTGTTGACGTTACAACGTACACAAGCTGTAACCATGTTTTCCCAAGTGTCTCCTCCACCAC
Organism: Nostocaceae cyanobacterium; assembly: GCA_030065825.1. Classification (GTDB taxonomy): domain Bacteria; phylum Cyanobacteriota; class Cyanobacteriia; order Cyanobacteriales; family Nostocaceae; genus JASJCY01. The sequence continues at coordinate 896 of JASJCY010000292.1, forward strand.
GGGATCGCGGGATCACGTGGTCTAGAGTGAGTTCGTCTCCGGTGTATCCACAGTATTGACAACTGTGACCATCTCTGTGCAATATGTTTCGGCGTGTTAAAGGAATTTCTTTGTAGGGAACGCGCACATAATAGCGCAACCTAATTACAGTTGGAAGTGGAAAACCTGTGTAAAGTAATTTACCGTTGTGTTCCACTCGCTCAGCTTTACCCTTAATTAACAACACCGCAGCGCGACGCCAACTCGTTATGTTGAGCGGCTCGTAAGAGGCGTTTAGGACTAAAACCTTCCCCATTGATAAACGCTTCAAGGTATTAGTTTTACATATATTAACACAAATACATCCTCATTTGTTGATAAGAATAAATTATACCCCCGGGGGGAGAGGGGGAAGAGAGGGGGAAGAGAGGGGGAAGAGAGGGGGAGAGGGGGAAGAATATTAATTGCTAACTCCTAAACGCAAGCGTTGCGTCCCTACAAACTGCTAATTCCTAACTCCTAAACGCAAGCTCTTGTATCCATCCAAAATCAGGAGTAAACTTCCTGATTAATCCAGAGAGGCTAACAGGGGCAAAGAAAAAAAGAAATATATGCCCATAAGCTAGATAGTGGTGTGAATTGGAGTGAGTGAAAATGTTAATTAATGAGCAAACTAGGGGTGTTGCTGTTCGTCAACAGCAAGATAGTTACGCTTGGTTGTCGCAGCGAGCATGGGTAGAAATTAATTTAAAAGCGTTGTCACACAATGTACGGCAATTGCGTTGCTTATTATCACCTAATACTCAGTTAATGGCTGTGGTGAAAGCAGATGCCTATGGACATGGTGCCATTTCTGTTGCCCAAACTGCATTGAAATCAGGTGCTGATTGGTTGGGGGTAGCTACAGTTCCGGAGGGGATACAACTGCGAGAAGCTGGGGTTAAAGCGCCAATTTTGATTTTAGGGGCTACTCATACGGCTGAACAAATTCAGGCGATCGCCCAATGGAATCTTCAAGCTACACTATGTAGCCCTAAACAAGCCCTGATATTTGACGATACTTTAAAAAAAGTTAAATACAATACTCCCATATCCGTACATATCAAATTAGATACGGGAATGTCCAGACTGGGAACTCACTATTCCCAAGCAGGGAACTTTGTGCAGTTAGTGCAGCGTTTGCCGAATTTAAAGATTGCCAGTGTTTATTCTCACTTGGCAACGGCAGATAGTCCAGATCCCACCGTGATGAAACAGCAGCATCGGAGATTTGAAGAAGCGATCGCCCAAATTAGAGCTTTGGGAATTGAACCTCCTTGCTTACACTTAGCCAACTCGGCAGCTACCCTCAGCGATAAAGCATTGCACTACGACATGGTGCGTGTGGGTTTAGCCGTTTATGGACTTTACTCAGCCCCTCATTTGCAAAATACCATAGATTTGCAACCTGTTTTGCAACTCAAGGCAAAAGTCACCCAAGTTAAAACTATTACTGCGGGGACTGGTGTAAGTTACGGACATACATTTATCGCTAAGGGTGACATGCGCATTGCTGTGGTTGGTATTGGTTATGCTGATGGAGTGCCACGTCACCTTTCTAACAAGATTGAGGTATTGGTGTGTGGTAAACGAGTACCGCAAATTGGCACAATTACCATGGACCAACTGATGTTGGATGTGAGTGCGATTCCAGATTTACAAGAAGGGGAAGTTGTCACCTTACTGGGACAAGTAGGTAAAGAACTAATTTCTGCCGACGATTGGGCAGATAAGTTAGATACTATCTCTTGGGAAATTCTCTGTGGATTTAAGCATCGTTTACCCCGTGTAGCAGTGATGTAAGGGAGTTTGGAGTTTGTAGGGGCGCAAGGCTTGCGCCCAACAGGCGCAAAGTTGTTAATTTCCCCTTGTGTTCTCCTTCTTCCTTCTCTTTCCCTACTCCTGGGTGGGGAAACTCCACCCCTACTCCTGGGTGGGGAAATGCCACCCCTATTCCTGGGTGGGGAAACTCCACCCCTACTCCTGGGTGGGGAAACTCCACCCCTATTCCTGGGTGGGGAAACTCCACCCCTACTCCTGGGTGGGGAAACTCCACCCCTACTCCTGGGTGGGGAAACTCCACCCCTAATCCTGGGTGGGGAAACTCCACCCCTACTCCTGGGTGGGGAAACCCCACCCCTACTCACCATCTCCCCCTAATTACCACTCAAAAAACATCTTGCTAGATATGATTAGTTGTGATAAAATAAAAAGCTGATGCGGATGTGGCGGAATTGGCAGACGCGCTAGATTTAGGTTCTAGTGCCGCAAGGCGTGAAGGTTCAAGTCCTTTCATCCGCATTTAAAATTAAAGAGTAAAAAACATAGGCTTTACTTGGGTTTTAGCCCAATCTTTTAACTCTTGAGCCTTGTAAAATACCCTCTTTTTGATAACTTTCGCTCAAATTTCACTCATTTTTTAATCTTACACCAGTTAACTGAGTGAACAACCTATGGATACAAAAGCGTAAAACTACTTGGCGATCGCAACTTCGGGGAAAGAATGAGTTCCACTTCTTACGTAGCGCTAACTCCCAATACCTGATTTGTGATTCCAATATTCCCAATCTGGTTTACTTAACTCCTCAGCCAGCATTTTTAACCGTTCATAATCCAAATCTTGGGTTGTACTTACCTAGCGTTGTCGCAACTTCCCCACAAACCGCCTATAGGGATACCAATTATTTCCGTTACCGTTCCTCACGGTGATGGGGTGAAACTGAGATACGTACCTGAAACTCTTTACTTTCCTCAGCCAGTTGTACCAATAATCTGAACCGACACGGATACACTCTTCTGTAATGCTGGTATCCGCTTTGACTACATAGTGGGCAAACTGCTGTTTTTTTCTCTATTTCTATTGATAAGATTAATGTTCCTTCTATTTCTTTACTATCTTCTACTATAATCCCAAATATATTTAATAACTAATTTATTAAATTATTCATATAGGATTACTATTTGATTTTTGAACAGAACTCAGTACACTTTCTATTCCCTGTTAAGAGTTTCCTGTTCCCTCCCCCTATAAGTCAATTCAGAAATCAAACCGGATTCCTATATTATATTAATTATTAATTATTTTGAGGTTATTGTTATTATTTAATATTTTAACCCACTAGGTATGTAAGAGCCATTTCTCGTTAAAAAACTCGGTTTATCGGTGCAAAATATGATGAAACTGAGTTTTGAACCCAGGTGATGATTCCCAATCACCTAGTTTCTTCGATTGACAATTCAATTATTGTGTAGTACGATGTAGTTAAATATAAATAAGTGAAAAAGTAATATGCGACTCAAAAGATGGGAGTCTCCCCGCAAACAAGGGAGAAACGATAAAGGACGCGGTGGTTCCGCAAGGAAGAGACAGCTAAAGAAACAGCAGCAAATGCTTAGGAAAAGGCTAAAGGAAGGAAACCAACCAGATAATAACCAGAATAATCAAAATCACAAGCAGGGGGAAGAGAAATTAATCTTCCCTCTCTTTTTTGTCTAAATTTAAATCTGAGGAGAGAAAATTATGATCAAATCTAAAAATATTGACATATATCCCATTATAGGGGCGGGGTAACCCCATCCCTACTTAATAATTACCAAAAAAGCATAAAATAGTACAGGTAAACCAAAATTATGAAATGTCTAATTTAATTATATTTTGGCATCGCCGGGATTTACGCATCTGTGATAATACAGGACTTGTAGGTGCAAACAGACAGAGTTCCAAGGTAGTGGGGGTATTTTGTCTTGATCCGAATATTTTAGAAAGGGATGATGTTGCACCAGCGAGAATAAGTTACATGATTGGCTGTTTGCAGGACTTACAACAGCGATATATTGAAGTTGGCAGTCAATTATTAATTATCCAGGGAAACCCCGTAAAAAGGATTCCAGCACTAGCAGCAGCATTGAACGCCAAAGCGGTATTCTGGAATTGGGATGTGGAACCCTATTCCCAAAAACGCGATCGCGCAGTCATGGAAGCGTTAGGGGAAAAAGGGATTGAGTTTGTCGAGAAAAATTGGGATCAGCTATTACATGCACCTGAAAACATCTACACAGGTGCGAATAAACCTTACACCGTTTATACGCCGTTTTGGAAAAATTGGAATAGTAAACCCAAAGCGGAACCAGCACCCAACTTGGAAACTCTCCAGGGATTAAATAATCAAGAACAGGAAATAGCTAAACAAGTAGGGGTAATTGAACTACCCACAGCCAAAGATTTAGGATTTAATTGGGATAGTGAATTACTGATTGAACCAGGGGAAGCAGCAGCACAGGAGAGGTTAGAAGAGTTTTGTGCTAATGCTATCAATGAATATGATGAACAAAGAAATTTTCCAGCGGTTGATGGTACATCGCGGTTGAGTGTGGCTTTAAAATTTGGGGTAATTGGCATTCGCACTGTTTGGAAAGCAACTTTAGAAGCATTAGAAAATAGCCGCAGTGACGAAACAAAAAAAAGCATTATTTCCTATCAACAAGAGTTAGCATGGCGGGAATTTTATCAACATGTAATGTATCACTTTCCGGAATTAGCAGATGGTGCTTACCGAGATACTTTTAAAAACTTCCCTTGGGAAAACAATGAAGAACATTTTCAGGCTTGGTGTGAAGGTAAAACGGGTTATCCAATCGTAGATGCAGCCATGCGTCAGTTAAATCAAACTGGGTGGATGCATAATCGTTGTCGGATGATTGTTGCTAGTTTCCTGACGAAAGATTTAATAATTAATCCTCAATGGGGAGAAAAGTATTTTATGCAAAAATTAATCGATGGGGATTTATCTGCTAATAATGGTGGTTGGCAATGGAGTGCTTCTAGTGGAATGGACCCCAAACCTCTACGCATTTTTAATCCTGCAAGTCAAGCAAAAAAATTTGATGCTGAAGGGCAATATATCCGCCAATGGGTGACAGAATTAAGTTCTATGGATACAGAATATTTAGTAACAGGAAAAATCCCCCCTTTAGAACTTATTGGTACGAATTATCCAGAACCAATTGTGGATCATAAACAACAGCAACGGGAATTTAAACAGCGATATCAAAAACAAAAACAGGAACAGGGATTGAACTGATTACTCAGATTGCACGGATTATTTATTTGTACAATCCTTTAATCTGTGTAATCATATAATCCGTATAATTCGTGATAATGGGAAGAAGTTTGGAAAAGCTGCGGAATTTTCTTGCTAAAGATATCTGGGAAGTAGCGAAAAAGCCAATCAGTGCAACAGAAACAAGCGCAGAAGTATCTAAAACTGGTTTGGAATTAGTTGTAGCTTTAGGTTTATTTGGTTCTCCCCTTGCACCAGCAGGAGTTGCAATTGCAGGATTGTCTTGTGTGGGTTTAGCAACGAAGGGAATTAAGTTTTATTTGGAGAAAACAGCGGAACAGCCTACTTTAGAAGGGTGTGTTACAATTACGTCTCGGTTAGCTTATTTGGAAAGTTTAGAAAGAATTGTTAGCGCGATAAAAGATGAAGATTTACAGGAGAAAATTTGGAATATAAAAGTTCAGGTTCCCGAGGAGTTACAGCAACAGACGGATGATTTACATCTGACTTCAGATGAAGCTAGGGAAGCTATTACCTGCTTCCGAGAAACGAAGTTAGCGGATGATTTTAATCGACATTTATCATTTTTTTTGAAAATAGCAGGAATAAGTACAACAGAAGCAGAAATTTTAACTCAGCGAGTGAGTTGGAATACTCAACGATATATGAATCAAGCTTTAGCTGAGGTGGGAGATGTTGTTAAGTCTTTGTCAGGGATATTTAGCGATGGTTATCGTCGGGAATTAGAGAAATATCATAGTATTGATGATTATTTAGAAGGTGACATTGCAAGGAAGCCGAAAGAACAAGTTTTTGCAGAAAATTTCACTTTTGCAGATATTTATGTACCCCTAAAAGCCCAACCTCTAGATAAAAATGGTGATGAAGATAAAAATCAGCAAGCTGTTGATTTAGAGAGTTGGGTGAAAGAATTAATTTACAATCGAGATAAACAAGATAAAGTAATATTTATTCAAGGAGATCCGGGACGTGGTAAAAGTGTATTCTGTCGGATGTTTGCTGATTGGGTGAGACAGAATTTATATCCGATTTGGATTCCGGTTTTAATTCGTTTACGGGATATTAGAACTATTGAAAAACAATTTGAGAATACTTTAAAAACGGCAGTTGATAGAGATTTTGCTATTAATGATGATGGTTGGTTAACTGATAAAAATACGCGCTATCTGTTTTTGTTGGATGGTTTTGATGAATTATTAATGGAAGGAAGAACTAGTGGTGGTTTAGAAGAATTTATTAAACAGGTAGGAAGTTTTCAAGAAAGTTGTAACATAAATCCTGAAAAAGGTCATAGATTATTAATTACAGGACGAACTTTGGCATTACAAAGTATCGAGAGAAATATGCCAGAGAATCTGGGAAGAGTGAAAATACTAGCGATGGATGGGGAAATTCAAAAGCGGTGGTTTTGTCAATGGGAAGCACAAGTTGGTGTAGATAAAACCATCGCTTTTCAAGAGTTTTTGGATGATGAAAACTGTCCCGAAGGAGTACGTGAATTAGCAGGAGAACCATTATTACTTTATTTATTAGCAGCAATGCACTGCGATGGTGAATTAACAGCTGAAATGTTTGCTGGAAGTAATGGAACTGAAGCCAAAATTTTGATTTATCAAAAGTCTTTGGAATGGGTATTAACAAAACAACGTCCGGAATGGTTGCAGCGAAATATAACTGAACAAGATGCCGAAGATTTACGACGCATTCTCACAGAAGCGGGTTTATGTGTTATCCAATCTGGTGATGAATGTGCGTCGATGTCAATGATTGAACAACGTCTTAAAGGAGATGAAACAGCGAAAGAGTTTTTGTCAGCAGCAAGGGAACGTATCGGTGAAAATCCTCTCAGAAATGCTTTAGCGGCTTTTTATCTCCAACCAGGAAAACAGACGGGTTCGGTAGAATTTGCCCATAAAAGTTTTAGCGAGTTTTTATTCGCTGAACGTCTCAAGCAAAGTTTAGAAAGTTGGACAGAACCGAGAAGAAAAGGAAGGGGTTTTATTATCCAGCAAGAACAAATGGATTGGGAAATTTATGATTTATTGGGTTATGGTGGCTTGACACCAGAAGTGGTGGAATATTTGATGAGTTTAGTTACAACAAGTGATGAATTTCGACCGATTCCACTTTTTCAACGTTTAGAAGGCTTTTATCAACGCTGGTATGAGGGAGAATTTATTGATGCTTATACAGAAACTTTACCCCAGAAGAAATCACGACAGTTACACGAACACAATATTGAAATAGGACAGCGACAAGTTGATATTTATGCTGGTTTAAATGTGATGATTTTGCTGTTGGAGTTAAATCGCTATGGGAGGGGAAGAGATGATTTAAAAGAGGAGATTATTTTTTATCCTTCAGGTCAACCAGAAAAAGATAAGTTTACAAATCAACTACTTCGCGTGATTAATTACAGTGATGTTATTGAAGTAAGAACTTTTAATAATTTAGTTCAGCGGTATCTTAGGGGTGCCAATCTCAGTGGTGCCAACCTCGGTAGTGCCCACCTTTGGAATACCAACCTCAGCCATGCTGACCGAAAATAATGGGATAACAGGCTCCTCGTCCTTCCAGGACGACTTTTTGATAAAATGTAGTAGTTGGTCAACTCCAGCCCGTGTTCGTGGTCAGCGGGTAATTCCTGAAAACAGGTAAAACAACCAC
>JASJCY010000066.1 GCA_030065825.1 Nostocaceae cyanobacterium
TGTCAAAACAAAAATCAAACTGCCTTTATCCCCTCGGCGGGCGGCTGCGCGGGTTCCCCCACCGAGGGGATAAAGGCAGAAATGCCAGAGACGCTGTGTAAGACTCAGACCGGATTTAGTTCCGGATACCCCTTTTTTTGGGATACCCAACAAAGCAACGGCGAGCGAGACGCGAAGCCCAAGACGTAGCGTAAGCGGAGTCTGTGGGTACTTCACTCTGTGTCATTCGCGATCTATGCCACATTATTAGTTAAAAGGGAATATCATCATCATCTAGTTCTGGTTCTAGTTCTGGTACTGCTGGAGAAGGATTAGGCTGGAATCTTGGATTTTGGGGTTGAGGCTGGTTAAAGTCTTGTTGAGGTAATTCTGGGGGAACTACACCAAGGTTATTGGCTGCGGGTGTAGGTATACCAGATGGGGACTGATAACTAGGAATGGTTGTTTCTGGAGGAGGAGAAGCCGCTGGGATTGATGGGTTTGTGTCTACTGATGGTGAAGAATCAGTATTTACAGCAACTCCCAAGGGATGGATCTTTTGAACTGTTAGTTCCGCACGTTTTTCTTTGAAACCTTCTGGACGTTCAATTAGATTCATACCCAAGCGTCCTTCCAGAATCACGCGATCGCCTGTATGGTAATTGTGCTGAATTTCTTTGGCTAAGTTACCCCAACTGATTACTTTCAATGTCGCTGGGGGTTCTCCCTCTCGCAGGGATGGGAACTGCACCAGCATTTCGGTTACTTCTAGGTTATCTGCTGTATAGCGCAGTTGGGGTTCTTTAATTATTTCCGCCATTAAAATACAGCTGTTCATGGCAATTCTATCCTTTTCTATATGGTTAACTAACTGGAAGAAGAATTTTTTATCTTTCCTTACTGATAACGCAAGTTCAATGGTGCTACCACAAATTTTGATTTTAGTATTTAAAATTTATGACAAATTCCATATCTATAGCGAATTTCAATTGGGCAATGCAATACAAACAAAATTGGTAGAATTCGGACGGGCAAGGATGCCCCGCAGTCGCTACAACGGGGGGTAGACGACGGTTGGGAGGCTTCACTCTCAAAAGAAGCCGCACTCTCAAAAGAAGCCGAGTGACCCTCGTCTACCGCGTCTACGGAGAGTACCCCAACGCCAGTTCACTCAACGCGCTTAACCCGCGCACGTGACTGGCTCCGCAACGCGCTGCCTCGCTTTCTCTATGCTTACCCTCAAATGGTGCAAGATATGACAGAATCCTCACACCTTTAGGCTGAGGAGTGTCAAAAATCAATATTCCTAATAAACTCGGTTTCTCAATAAAAGTTTTTGTGCCTTGATCACAGAATATCTAATACCAAATCAAGAAATATTTGCAACAGATGCAATTGTAGGGACGCGGAAACCGCGTCCCTACCAACCATGTGTCCCATTCTTTTTTCAAATTGGTATAATGTTATTACTCATGAGCGAGCAAATTCATACAGCCATTGATTCAACAGTCATTGATTCAATTGCATTTACTAACTCTTCGCGGGTATAAGGCTTAGTTATATAAAAATCAGCACCTTGTTTTATTGCCCACAAACGATCTATGGGTTGATTTTTGGAACTACAAACAATAATTGGTACTTTTGTAGTGCCTGGATTTCTCTTGAGGTGACGACACAACTCAAATCCACTCATTTCTGGCATCACGATATCAGTAATTATGATATCTGGTTTTTCGGCTAAGGCAATTTCCAGAGCTTTTTTGGCATCAGAGGCTTTAATTATTTTATAACCACTATCTGTAAGATAATAGCCCATAAGCTCCAATTCGCTAGGAGAATCTTCCACAATGAGAATTTTGCCTACTAAAGTGATACCCATTTCTTTGTCTCCACTCCAGTCATTTACTATTATCGTCTAGTATTTTTGTCTTTACCTGTCTCATTTTACTCAAGATGTTGAAAGATTGTTTTCAGTAATTCTCCTTGAGTAAAAGGTTTAGTTAAATACCCAGATGCTCTAACCATCTTTGCCTTAGCTTTATCTATAAAACCATTTCTGCCTGTCACCATAATTACTGGAATGTTTTTGAGATATGAATGTTTGCGTAGTAAAGAGCATAATTCATATCCATCTAAATTTGGCATCCCAATATCTAATAAGACTATATCCGGTTTGATACGGATAATTTGCATTAAGGCTTTTAAGGGTTCCGTGATGGTAATAATAGTAAAAAAATCCTCATCTAAAAATTGTTTGATTACACTCAATACTGTTGGACTATCATCAATGCAAACAATTTTGTAAATTTTCTTTGTTGTAGGTAATTGGTAAATAGATTTCTGCGTATTTAAATCCCTTGAAGATGCTACTAATGATTGAGATGTTGCTGATTTATTGGTAATAGCTAATGATTCTCTTTTAGCTATTGCTTGAGACTCTTCTATCTGTTTATTTAAATCTCTAAATGATTTATCTGGTGTTATTTTAGATTGGATATTTTGGATATTTTGCTGGTTAGGAGAATGTTTCTGAGCTTTTAGAAGTAATAAACTTAAGTCTAAATGACAGAACTTAGGCATATCATCTAAAAAACTTTCCGTTGTAAATTCATAATAACCCTCTTCTAATTTCACCAAAGAACCTACAATTTCCAGGGCTAATTCCTCTATCAGTATTCCAGCTTGAATATGGCTAATAAACTTTTCGTTAACTAACCAGCAGATAGCTAAATAATCTAGATTGGGTATTTCTTGATTTTCGATAGCAGTTTCAAATCTTGCCAGTAACCGCTTATAAATTTCACCATATATGGAAGAAGTTTCACGGCTCAATTGCTGCAATTTCCGATAAAGCAGCTCAAACATATTAAGTGAATAACATGCATAAATCAGTTTCCCCTCCTCTAAGTATATTGACCAAGAAGTAGTATCACTAAAAACTTGTAGGCAGCCTGTATTTGGTTGTTTTAAAAATTGATTTAGTATGGATAATGATTGTATTTTATTGGAGAAACGGTATCTTCCAATAGGTTGCGTTTTCATCATAGTCATCGTAGTTGGGTAAAAATAATTTGTGGATTTGGGCTGCACCTCAAAATCAGTAGTGACCGTTAAATACAATACTATTACCAAATTAACTTATTAGGTTAAGGTTTTGTAATAAATCAATATTGTTATTGCAAAATTATTCCAGGTAGTGTTTAACATATTTCTTGATGCAGACAAAAATTAAAATATGTGTCTATAGAACCATCTTTGAAGATGCAATCACCGCAATAGCCATAAAATTATGGAATACCACAAAATGAATCATTCCCTGGGGGTATGGCATCAGTTAAGATGATTTTATATACCCACCAATTGTAGATACTACACTCCTACTTGTCCTTTGAACTTGAGTAAGAACCCTGAAGAATTACTGACTTCACAACAATCACATTAATACAATTAAATGCAACCACAGAGCAATAATGTATGAAAAATAAGTAAAAACTACTGCAAAAAAGTAAAGAAAATATAAAGAATGTTCACAATAATAGCAGTGCAATGTTCAAAAAAATTGTATAATCACGCTATATAGCGGTTTTCGGTTGAGTGAAGGAAATGAGCTTGCAAGTATCAACAACAGGGGAACGCTTAGATCGCTATCTTTCCCAGGAAATACCAGATTTATCCCGTTCTCGCATCCAACAATTAATCGAACAGGGTAATGTCTACCTGAATAGCAAAGTTTGCACTTGTAAAAAAACTACTGTCAAAGTGGGCGATCGCATTTGCTTAGAAATACCAGCAGCGGAACCCACCAAACTCCAAGCCGAAAATATTCCCCTAGATATTCTCTACGAAGACGATCAGTTACTAATTATCAACAAATCTGCTGGGTTAGTTGTCCATCCCGCACCCGGTCATCCAGATGGCACATTAGTGAATGCACTATTAGCCCATTGTCCCAATTTACCAGGGATTGGGGGAGTGCAACGTCCCGGCATAGTCCATCGACTAGATAAGGATACAACAGGAGCGATCGCCATTGCCAAAACAGAATTAGCCCATCAACACTTACAAGCACAACTCAAAGCCAAAACTGCACGCAGAGAGTACTTAGGTGTGGTTTACGGCGCACCAAAAACAGAAAACGGTACAATTAAGCTACCTATTGGTCGCCACCCCGTAGACCGCAAAAAAATGGCTGTTGTCTCAAAAGAAAAAGGGGGACGCACTGCGGTTACTCATTGGCAAGTTAAAGAACGCCTAGGGAATTATACATTAATGCACTTCCAACTAGAAACCGGACGTACCCATCAAATTCGGGTTCATAGTGCCCAAATCGGTCATCCCATAGTTGGCGATCCCGTATATGGTTCTGGTCGTTCAGTAGGGGTAAATTTGTCCGGTCAAGCACTCCACGCTTGGCGATTGATGTTACAACATCCCCTCACCCAGGAATTGATTCAAGTCACCGCTACCCCACCATCAGAATTTAGCAAACTGCTAGAAATATTACAAAGAAGACATAAAAGTTAGCGTGCATCAGCACTAGGAACGAGTCTGTTTCACAAGGTTGACCCAATGAAACTCCTGCATTACCCAGAACTTATGCACGCTCAACAATTACTTCTGCTGCTAGTTTAGCAACAACAGCAATGGCTTATTTAATTCCTGCAAGCTGACGGTAAGGCACACCTCTTTCAAAATCCACATTTAATGCGGATATATTTTGGGGAGGATTCACAGCAGGATTAATGCTTTGCGCCATACTTAAGAACAGTGATGGATCTCCAGCCTTGGGCTTTTTGTCTTGGGGGACATAGCTGCGAACGCTAGTCTGCCAAACGATTTGTGGGAAACCTAATTTGGCACGATAATATTCGTCATAGCGTGGAGACTTGATGTTAAAAGGTAACTCACCTTCGGCACGACCGGGAAGCACTCGACGACGTTGATAAGGAACAATGCTATCTCCGAAATTATCCAGATATTCGTCAGTGTTGAGCAACTCGTCAATAAAGCCTTGCATACCCTTGGTAGCTACTACAATTGACCAAGCAATTTTTTCCCGTTCGCTATAAACATCCCGTCCCAGCACCCGCTGCACGCACTGTTCTACAAAACGATAGTTACTGTTGAGGTTGTAAAAGCTCTTCTTATATGTATCAGAAAGCAACAACCCACGAATAAAGCCCCTAACCGTGATTTGTCCGTTGCGTAACTGCGATTCTAAAAACGGTTGGCGATCGCTTGCAAAGGCATGGAAGAAAATTTGACGATAAGCTGCTTCGATCAGATTATTCATATCTGACGTGGAAAGCAGGTTCTCTGTGGAAAAAATCTTGGGTTGTTCATCACTTCCTGCTTCATATCCAGCTACACGCTGGTTTTGGCTTGAAGGAGCGTATGTTAATAGGGGGATTGCCACGCTAGAGCCTCCAATTTTTTAATTAAAATTAACAACTTTAAAACACATCTTAAGGGAGTAGTTCTACCAGAATTTGATGTTTATCATAAAAATTTACGAAACTTAACTTTATCTGTAGTTAAGTTTCGTAGACTGAGGAGTTATCCAGCTGGATTTAGTCCATAGCCTATGAGTAAAGTAAGTGCTATCATTCCTGCGACTATAAGTATGACTGCGAATACAGTTTGCCAGTCAATTCCATTTAAGAATATTTCTAAATCAAATGGTGCAAACTGACTATCATAGGGGAAGAATAGCCGACCACGGGAGAGGGGCAGTTTAGCACGGTAATATTCATCATACCGAGCCATACGGGCAAAAGGTAAATCCCCTTGAGTGCGTTGGGGCAAAATTCGTCGCCGTTGGTAGGGAACTACATTATCACCAAAGTTACTTAAATACTCTTCAGTATCCAGTAAATCATCAATAAATCCTTTTAGTCCCTTAGTAGCAAGCACAATTGACCAAGCTAGTTTTTCGCGTTCATTATACACCTGGCGACCCAAAATTCTTTGTACGCACATCTGGACAAAGCGGTAATTATTGTTAGTGTCATAATTACGGGTACGAAATACATCCGAAGTGGCTAGTCCTTTGATAAAATCTCTGACAGTAATTTGACCAGAACGCAACTGAGATTCCAAAAATACTTGACGACTGCTTCGAGTCATCTGTTGTTCATTAAAAATTTGGCGATAGGCTGCCATAATCAAGTTATCCATATCCGATGCTGAAAGCAGATTCTCACTGCTGTATGTCATCGGTTGCTCGTCACCGGGAATCTCATATCCAATTACCCGCTGATTTTGAGATGAAGGGACGTAGCTTAATAGAGGAATAGACATGTCAAAGCTTCTCCAGCTGCTAAGTCTTTACCAAGGAGAATAATGATAAAGTGAATTGCGATCGCCTAACAGTTAATAGCTCACAACTTTGTCAACTTTCAGGGTAGGACTGTTTTCCGAAGCAGCAATAATCTGTAACAATCCAATAACGGGTAAACACACATCTTGCATCAGGGTCAGAAACCGGGTTTATTGCAAATATTGAGTTGCCAAAACCCTAATTTTTCGTTGATAAACCCGGTTTCTCCGTGCTTGTTGAAAATGGTGCAAGATATGACTAAAGGTTCCCAACTCCTTGAGGGCGTAAGCTTTGCGCCCCTACGCGCCTTCTAACTGCCCCTCACCCCGCCAAAATGCCAAAGGGTCTATAGTTGAGTTACAGTAGGGCCAGCTACGCAAATAAACTTCCATTCCTGGTTCCCACAAAGGGGGTTCTAATCCCAGTCCTAAACATAGATGTGAAAGGATATTGGCGAAGTATTGATTATGACCAGATTCCCCTAAGTGGGCATGGGCATATTCATGGGCAACTATTGCTAACCAATTTTCTGGTGAGACACGACCAACATCAACTAAAATTGTGGTTGGAGTCGTGAAAATATTGCATAGCCCATCAATTCCAAAGGGTTGAGCCAGAGGAACTGCAAAAATTTGCATATAGCGCCGTTCTTGGGGATAAAAGCACTCGTGACAGGCTTGCAGATAGTTATTTAATAGGGTATTAACACTGTCAATATTCTCACCAATCCAAGTGCAAATGGGGATGTGATCGTAGTGTTTATCGATTACATCCACCATTTCGGGTTCTAGGGCAAGATACTGTATCTTTTGCAGATACTCTAAACCCCGACTAAAAACTTTGCAACTAGAAGAATAAGAATAATTCACCAGCCCAAAAGGGAGTAATGCCGTTTTATTTCCAGAAGATTTTGTTCTGGCTTGGAGGTTATAGTTTCTTGATTGGGAACTGCTAAATCAGCATCTACCCGTACTTCTGCACAAAAAGATGCGGTGCTAAAACCGCCAAACCGTTTAACAGTACTGGTGCGCATCCGCATATTAGAAGTGGCAAACCAAAATCGCTCTGTAGAACTCATGGTTTCATATTCGGTTGTTAGCACCAGTCCATCTTCATCATCCATGTGGAAACGACCAACTACGGGCACAATTTCTGCATAACCTCTTTCTCGGAGTAATCTGCCTTTGCGGGGGTTATCAGTTTCAGGCACGATTGCAAATACAGTTTTGCCCTCATGGTTTTCTTCACCTTCTCTATCCCAAGCCATTGTACCCAGCCAACGTACCCGAGAACCACCGATTGACAAACTAGGGTCAATTTCATGCATCTGGCACAGGGTAATAATTTCTGGATCATCTGCAGCCAGAGTTTCTACGAAAATTTCAGATTCTCCTAATTCTGAGCGTTTAAATGCCAAATGATGGGTTGTGCGAGTAGATTGCCACCTCCCTGCACTTAGCTGGAAAAACTCCATCGCGTCCATTAAACTTCTGACTCCTGTTGTTCGTGTTTACTGGGTCTTCTTTATATATTTAACCTGTTTTTTGTTTTTAAGACTTAGCCAACTGGGATATTGATACTGTTTGTAGTCAGGATGTTAACCCTAATTTTGAGTACTAAAGTACTGATTACGAACCAAAAATTCACTTTCTAGTGTGACACTTACGTAATACCAAATCAAAAAATGTTTGCCACAGATCCAATTGTAGGAGCGGGGTAACCCCCTACCAACCAATCATGTGTCGCATTCTTTTTTCAAATTGGTATAAGTTCTGCTTTTGTATGAATTTTATCTGTTTTCTCTGTTTGTATGCACTTATAGTTCTCAAAGATACCAACCTCAATAAGTTCTTATTCCCCATTCCCCATTCCCTGTTCCCCATTCCCCATTCCCCATTCCCTATTCCCTATTCCCTATTCCCTATTCCCTATTCCCTATTCCCTATTCCCTATTCCCTATTCCCTGTTCCCTATTCCCTGTTCCCTGTTCCCTCTATTTCTTAGAAGATAAAGCCAAGTTATAATGTTAATTTTAATTACTTTTATTTTGTATAGCTTGACAAAGTAGACGAATCAGTATCCACATGATAAAATAGTTTAAAATAAAGAAAACGTTAATCGTTACTTCATATACATATAGATATGCAGTAAAAATCAAGCAAATATGCAGGAGTAGATAAATGGATTTACCTAATATGCAATTGAGTTTAGAGCAGCAATTCCGCTTGAAAACTCTGAAAGAGGAAGTTAAAACTTTGAGTCAGGAAGAGGCTCAGACATTCTTGATAGAGGTATTGCGACAGATGATGGTCAAGGATAATATCCTTAAGGATCTGCTCAAAAAAGCCTAAAAAGCAGATGAAACAATTGAATATGGGAACGCCAACAGCCTTCATCTCGCCTTGGGATGAAGGCAATTCTATTATTTGTCTAAATGGGGAGCATATCTATGTAGGTTGGTAATGGGTAATGGGTAATGGGTAATCACACATCTTGCACCTGGGTCAGAAACCGGGTTTACCCTCGAATATTGACCTGTCAAAACCTTAATTTTGGGTTTATAAACCCCGGCAGTCGCTTTAAGTCGGGGAACCCGACCAACGCGCTGCCTCGCTTTCTCTATGCTTGTTGCAAATGCTGCAAGATATGGGTAATGGGTATGACCAATGATCCTTAATCCAAGCATTATCAAGGTATGTGGGGAAATATTACAGATTATTGCTTTGTTTTTAATTATCGAGACTAAGGTAACAATCATCTTTTATGTTCGATATTGTCCGATGACCACCAGTTAGGTGGTAATCAAAAAGTCGAATGCCCTGTGTGCAAATATTTTGCATTCAGATGTTGGAATGGCACTCTAAACATTTTGGTTAGAGCTTTGCAGGCAACTGACTTCGCCTTTCAAAAGGATGCCATAGTTATTGATTCAAGTAGAAATGCTTGAATTGTTTAACTTAAATAATCTTGCACAAGCAATGTAGTCTGTTATTCATTAAGGAGAGCTCGATGCTTGACGCTTTTTCTAGAGCAGTAGTCTCAGCTGATGCTAGCACCTCATGCATTACTGGTGATAAAATCAACGAACTTCGCGGCTATCTAAATGCTGCGAACAGACGTCTTGATGCTGTAAACGCAATCGCTAGCAACGCCAGCTGTATGGTTTCCGATGCGATCGCTGGTATGATCTGCGAAAACCAAGGTTTGATTCAAGCTGGTGGTAACTGCTACCCCAACCGTCGTATGGCTGCTTGCTTGCGCGATGGTGAAATCATCCTCCGCTATGTAACCTATGCTTTATTGGCTGGTGACGCTTCTGTATTAGATGATCGCTGCCTCAACGGTTTGAAAGAAACCTACGCAGCTTTAGGTGTACCTTCTACCTCCACCGTGCGCGCAGTACAAATCATGAAGGCTCAAGCTGCTGCTCACATCAAAGATGAACCCAGCGAAAAGTTTGCCGGTGCTAAGCTACGCAAAATGGGTAGTCCTGTAGTTGAAGACCGTTGCGCTAGCTTGGTTGCTGAAGCTTCCAGCTACTTTGATCGCGTTATTTCCGCTCTGAGCTAATTACTAACAGCTTTAGTGCTATTAGCCATTTCCTTAAGGCTATAAGGCTAAAAGCGATTAGCTATTAGCCAAATCATCTGAAATCAACACTCGATCAAATCCAATCTGGAGATAAAAACATGAAATCAGTTGTTACCACGGTAATTGCCGCTGCTGATGCAGCAGGTCGTTTTCCTTCTACCTCTGACTTAGAATCCGTTCAAGGTTCCATCCAGCGTTCTGCTGCTCGTTTAGAAGCTGCTGAAAAGCTAGCTAATAATCTTGATGCAGTTGCTAAAGAAGCTTATGATGCTTGCATCAAGAAGTATCCTTACTTGAACAATGCTGGTGAAGCTAATTCCACCGATACCTTCAAGGAAAAGTGTCAGCGTGATGTCAAGCACTACATGCGTCTCATCCAGTACTGCTTAGTAGTTGGTGGTACTGGTCCTTTGGATGAGTGGGGTATTGCTGGTGCTCGTGAAGTATATCGTGCTTTAGGTTTACCTACTGCTCCTTATGTTGAAGCTTTAAGCTATGCTCGTAACCGTGGTTGCGCACCTCGTGATATGTCTGCTCAAGCTTTGACTGAGTACAATGCTCTGTTAGACTACGCTATCAACTCCCTTTCTTAGTAATTGATTTTGTAGTCCCTAATATCTAATTACAATTAGGTATTTTACACCTGGGGATTCTGAGGACAGTGCTTGGCTAATGGCTTAAGTATTGCTCTGAGAGTTCCCAGGTTTGCTGTGAATAGTAATTTGTAATTGCTAATTGGTAATTGATATAGCAATCCCAAATCATTTGTGAGAAATAAGATCCCCGACTTCTGGGAGAAGTCGGGGATCTGGGGGGAGCAATTCTCACAATTCAAATAGGATTGCTATAATTGATAATTGATAATAGACATCTGGTGGAAAAGAATGTTCCAGACGTTGCAATGCAACGTCTGGAACAAGGGTTTTGGACAATGCATATTTAATTTTCACCAGATGTCTAATTGATAATTGGTAATTGGTAATTGGTAATTGGTAATTGATATAGCAATCCCAAATCATTTGTGAGAAATAAGATCCCCGACTTCTGGGAGAAGTCGGGGATCTGGAGGGAGCAATTCTCACAATTCAAATAGGATTGCTGTAATTGGTAATTGATAATTGGTAATTGGTAATTGGTAATTGGTAATTGGTAATTGGTAATTGGTAATTGGTAATTGGTAATTGATAATTGGTAATTGGTAATTTATAATTGGTAATTGGTGAATAAATTACCAACTATTGTAAAATAACTCTAGAAGCTTAGACGCAATCGCAAGTTTGATTGTGGGATAGTTAAAGATTAACAACCAATTTTATGGATAAACGCTTTTTCAAGCTATTTAATCTTACCGAAGAAGAGGCGATCGCTCTGTTAGATACTCCTTTAGATCAACTGGGAGAAAATGACTCTCGCTACGTCGCAGCTTCCCATTTAATCAACTTCCCCACAGAGGCTTCTATTAATGCTCTCATGAGGGCAGTACAAAATACTGATCCGACATTAGATAATCGGATTGTACGCAGAAAATCCGTAGAATCACTGGGAAGATTACAAGCCACCCAAGCATTGCCTGTAATTAGAACTTGTCTGGCAGATGAAGATTGCTACACTGTAGAAAATGCTGTTTGGGCAATTGGTGAAATTGGTACTCAACAGGAAGATATATTGTCAGAAATTTCCCAATTGTTGGATAAACCACAGCAAACCTATCGGGTGATTATTCATACCCTAGCAAAATTAGATTATAAACCAGCCCTGGAGCGTATTCGTAAATTTGTAGACTCCGATGACAAAACAATAGCCAGTGCAGCCATCGCTACAATTTGTCGGTTAAGTGGGGATTATTCCTCTATGGACAAAGTAGTTGCTTTTCTGGAACACCCCAATGTATATACTCGTCGGCTATCGATTCAAGATTTAATTGATGCCAAATACTATGATGCCATTCCCGCAATTGCTAAATCTCCAGTATCCCTAGTCTTTCGACTGCGGGGAATTCGCATGTTAGCAGAACTTGGGGTTCCCGATGGCAAAATTTCCTTTGCAGATATTGAACCCTCTTTAGATAAAGTGATTAGAGATCGTCCCCAAGACTTGACTTTAGTGCATGAATATGATATGGTTCCAACCCTGGAATTTGCCATCCGCGAACTATACGACACTGATTTTGGACGCTGTTACTTAGGGACTCAAACTTTACTAGATGTATATCCTGAGGTTGCTGGGGAAGCGTTGATGGCAACTTATGCCCAAGAAGCACATAATGACTATGGGGCACATTATCATGTAATGAAACTGCTGGGATGGCTTAAATATGCTCCAGGCTATGATTTGCTGGTGGAAGCTTTATATAACCGGGAACCTCAATTTCAAAAATCCCGGACAGCAGCAGCCATTGCTCTGGGTGAACTTGGAGATAAACGAGCTATTCGGGATTTAAAAGTTTGCTTGGAAACGAAAATCTGGGATTTAAAATATGCTGCTTTGATGGCTTTAGAAAAACTAGGTGACACCAGTGGTTACAAAATTGCTGCTAATGACCAAGATTGGTTGATTCGGGAAAAAGCAAAACAACAATTAAAAATTAAAAATTGACAACTTTTGGGTGCAAGCTTTGCGCCCCTACAAATTCTCAACTTCGTGCCTTTGTGCCTTTAGGTCTTATTATAATTCCTGGGCGCAAGCTTTGCACCCCTACAAAACTTTTCAACCCTCAATTATATGACTCAAGACACACTTTTTCAACAACTAAAACACCCAAATCCCAATCTCCGAGAAAGAGCTATGTGGGAAATTGTAGATACCCGAGATGAAACAACTATTTCTCGATTAATGGATATTTTGGATGATGAAGATGTAGTCTATAGACGAGCAGCGGTAAAAACCCTGGGTGCTATTGGAACTGATGCTACTCCCCTGATAGTTGAATCTTTACTGAATAGCGACAATGTTACTGTTCGAGGTAGTTGTGCTAAAGCCCTGGCACAAATTGCTGTTAACTATCGAGATGTTCCTTTCCCAGTTGAAGGCTTACAAGGTTTAAAAGCTTCTCTCAATGACCCTAATCCCGTGGTTCATATCGCATCAGCCATGGCTTTAGGGGAGGTAGGCGCTCCTGCTTTTGATATTTTAGCAGAGGCACTGAGTACAACCGACAACTTAGGATTAGCAGTGGCGATTGTCAATGGACTGGCGTCTATTGGTGATGAACAGGCAAGAGAAGTGCTGACACAATTAATCAACGATGAATCTGTGGATACTTACGTGCGAGAAACAGCTACTAGTGCTTTATCTAGGTTAGAACTGGTAATGAAAAATCAACCAAGATAATCCTTAAATATGGCAGATATTCAAGGAGCAATTGAAATCGCAGTGTCAGCCCATAAAGGACTGGAAAGGTATCACCGAGCTTGGCTGCGTCTAAGTGGTATCTATGAGTGAAAAAGCACAAGCTAAGTCTCAATGAAACAAATTTAACTAGCAAAAGGATTCTTTCCCCCAAACTCTAAACCATTGTGCTACCGCAATAGTTTTTCTGGTTCATAAGTGCGAAGTGACAAATTAGCACTTACCGTATACTTAGCTGACACGACTCAAGTATAATCAAAAATTATCTTCAAAGCTATTTGGTTCAATAATTTAAATATTTACTCATTTTTTTTCCAATTTTTATCAAAAATATTTTTCATATTAGTCACGCAATTGCGTTGTTTGATGCTATAGTTAAAAAAAGTAGTTTTGGGCATCCCCTGACCATTCCTCAGTGAAAACAGCCAAAACCCTATTTACTCCGTAGCATCCAACCCAAGAGTCAAATTTCTCTGACATCTAGAAAGACCAATTTTCACTCCCCCTCCTCATCTTATAATTAGAAGCATTTGACAAAATAGAGTTTATGTGATATGCGAGCAGCACTATACCCCTAATACTTAAACTTCTATTTTCGCGTTGCATAAATGGGGGATGATTTTAATAGTTATGTGGAATGGGCATCTTGCCCGTTCCTTATATTTTCTGGCATCCCACCCATATTCATCCCTTGATTTAGCAATGCCCTATTTTTAAGTTAGAAAGTTTCCCGCTAGAAGAATACTGATTCAGGGACTTGCAAATCAAAAAATATAGGGAAATTAGGACGGGCAGGGATGCCCATCCCACAAGAATATGTGGTACGTACACTCATCATTGACCGTTTTACCAATCATCTGCTTCTGAGGGTTTTTGAATTTGAGCGATCGCCAACTTGATCACCGATTGCACACCTGCTTCTTGTTCCTTGCTTAATGCAGTTTCTAGGGGTTCTATGGCTGTGGTGTCACGAATTTTCATTAATGCCAAAGCAGCGGATTTACGGCTTTCTGCTTCGGGATGCTCTAGTAGTGGCAAAAGATGGGGAACTGCTGGTTTATAAGCCAAATTACCCAAAGCAGCTGCGGCTTCGCTGCGGACGCTTTCTGCGGCATCTCCCAAGGCATTAATCAAGATATCAAAGGCTCCAGTTTGGGGGTCATCTTGAGCAACTTTAGCGATCGCACCCACCACAGCGGCACGTACTTCATCGGAGTCTGAAGAGAGTGCTTTATACAAATGTTCTTTTGCTTCTGCACCAATAAATGCTAATGCCCAAGCTGCATGTCCTTTGATGCTTTCTGGATGTTCTGGCGATTCAAGAATCTTGAGTAATTCTGGTACTGCTGGTTCTCCGGTTCTTGCCAATGCACCCACGGAAGAACCTTGAACTACGGTGTCTTCATCATTGAGGAAAGCATGGACTAATGTGGGAATAGCTTTAGGATCGGCAATCAGAGTTAAGGTTTTAGCACAGGCTCTTCTGACAACTGGATTGGGGTGATTTGCGAGTGCTTCTAATAATACTGGAGTTGCTCCTTCGCCAATATCTCCCAATGTTTCTGCGATCCTTAACCTAGTCATACCCCGGGAATCGGCAAAACTCTCTACCATTCGCTTGATTAATTGCCGATCGTTGGTGTCAAAGGTGTGGAGGGTGATTTGTTCGTTGACTGTGCTAATTAAGGCATCTGTCTCTGCCTGTGCTTGCAAAATTGCATCATCCCCAGATTGAGTTGCAGAGTTAATCATATTACCAATTACCAATTACCTATTACCTATTACCTATTACCTATTACCTATTACCTATTACCTATTACCTATTACCTATTACCTATTACCTAATTACTTGTAGTTAAAGCAGCCTGTTGTTGACGGAGTTCATTAATTACTCCATCAATTTTGGCAAGTTCTGGTTCAAGTTGAGCCATAACAGCGGATTTTGACAATTTAGCTTTTTTCCCTGCTTCCATGGTGTCGTTAAGCAGACGTTCTCGATATTGCTCGAATTCTGCAATTACTTCTGCTAGTTCTTGAGCATTTACTGGCTTAGTTGTTGTAGTCTCTGTGGATTCAGTCATATTTTTTATTCCTTAAAATGCTTACTTTTGATTTGTTTTGTTACTGATTACGATCTTCTCAGATCAGGTCACCATCTGACAAATCTTTTTGATGAATATTTTTTCATCAATCTTCATCAATCATCAAAAACTCTGATCGAATCTTGTATGAAAGCTACCATATTTAATCCAGTATTGCTTGAGGTCATGACAAGGGGTGTGTAAACTAGCTTTAGCTCTATAGAGAATAACTTGACGATGGTCACCCATCCAAATTTTATCAACTGCATCAACTGAAATAAAAGCTCCTCCTAAAGCTGTAATACACTCCGAAAATCTTTCCACAGCAGCATAGTCTACTGTTTCAAAGATGAAAAAGTTACCCGAACAAATTAAGTGACGGCTACGAATCCAGCACTGCATTTTTTTTTGAGCTTGTGGGGGCAACATCGCTGCTAACATAGTTGCTTCCAATGGTTTCTGAATTTACTGATATATTTCATATTTTGTAATTGCTAATTAATATTACATCTAATGAAAAAACATTGAAGGAATTAATCAGCTTATACAGGAATTTCGTCGGCAAAACTTTCCTGTTTTTCAAATTTGAAAGCACCAAATTCGGAACCCCAAACTTGCTGATGGGTGTTAATATCCATCCCTTTATCAAGACTAGTCCAAGTTTGTTCGGTGACTTCAACATCACTAACTAAATAAGTCGGACAACCATGACGTTCAATTAAGCAACGATTTCCAGGTTCGACGCTACCACGAAACATTTCACCCTCTCTTTTAAATACCATTGAACAGTGATAACGACGTTCCAAACAATCTGGAGTAATGGTTTTAAGAATATCTAATTCACGGGCAGCACCTGCATACATTACAGGGTCATTCAGACTATAATTTTCTATATAAATGTATTCACCTTTATCAATTAATCTATGAACTCCTTGACGATAGGGACTCCATAAATCATAATCATATACTTGTTCAGAATAAAACCCAATCCCAGAAAAAAAATCAAATGGTAAAGGGCGAAAAAAAATGTGTATATGAGCGAATAATTGAGGATTAGCAAAAGCTTGTTTTTGATTACTAAAATCCCCTGCCATCCATTGTGCCAGCGTTATCAAATCACTGACTTTTGACTGATTGTTACTGAGTGATGTTGTCATGATGAAAATTACCAAGAATCACGTCAAAATAAGTGATTTATTAATCAATTAATCTGAAAATATATTGCTTGTAATTGAATATTAAGAACCAGATAATGAACGAATTTCCGAAGCAAAAGAAGCAGTGACAACTCCCGTACCATTACTAGTCTTAATTAGAGATACCCGACAGCGTAAATTTGGATTGACAAACCAAATTTTTTCTTCTGCTGCTGCTCTGTCATATTCAGTTACTAATACAAAAGTGCCATCTTCTGTGAGATGGTAATTACCAGCAGCAGCAACGGTTTCTGCATATCCTTGATCTCGTAGTAATTTACCCCGGTTTGGGGTGTCAGGATCGGGAACAGGTACTAATATACAGCTCCCCTCAATCACCTCGTTATCATCCCAATCAGATTCTCCTTCCCAACTCATGCGAAAAGGACTGACTGCTGTGTGCGGATCGATGTCATAGGACTTACAGAGGTCAATAACCCCTTGGTCTTCTGTTGACAGTGCCACAATATCAATGGTGGACTTTACTGCTTCAAAATGACTAAAAGCTAGGTGATGAGCGCTGCGTTGCGATCGCCAACGTCCTAGGGAATGTTGCACAAATTCACTAATGTCCATTAATTATTGACGATTGCTAGAAAATCAACAGGTTTGTAGAAACATAATGGGCAGTTTTTCCACCCATCATGTCTCTACAACATGAGAGAGTATGGGTTTATACTACCTCGGTAATACTGACAATCTTGCCAGATGTGCGATTAATCCGCTGAATTTGGGGAGTAATATTGCTACCAGAAACTAGATATTCCGTAGTACTACGGCGACGGGGACTGTCAAATTTAGAACCCGTAACTAGAATCTTGAACATCTTTTCTGTAGCAACATAAGCACCGGGACGCTTACCAGACGTGGGTGGGTTGATTTTGTTAGCACTGTTGGTAGCAACAGCATAAACTAGCTGAGAATTCTTAACCGCGCTGCTAACTTGAGCATAGCCTCTATCAACAGCAAACATGCGGTTATAAGCTACCTGTTTCTGACCAACCTGAGTATTTTCACCACGGTAGTAAGGCACTATATTCTCGCCAAAACTGGCTTGGTACTCCTCGCTATCGATGTAAGAATCAATTTCTGCATCATAGCCCTGTGCAACACAGCGGACTATATGCTCGGAAATCTCCTTTTGGTCTTGGGGAGCACGACCAAGCAAATGTTTGAAATTCAATTCAACAAAGCGATAGGGAGCGCATTTTTCAAAATACCGACTGCGGTAAAAGTCAGATTTTGCTACTGCTCGGACAAAGTCCCGTACCGAGATTTTGCGATCGCACAATTGGGATTCTGCGACCACCAAGCGTTCGCTTTCCATTACGTGGGGGTTACCCAGAACTTGTCTGTAAACTGCCCGAATAATAGTCTGTATTTCTTCTACAGAGCTAGTGGACCATAATTCGTATTTATCGGAGTTTGCCATGAACTTCTCCTAAAATTCCTCAATCTCCTCAATTTTCTCGACCTAACTCACAGGGGTGATACTGGCAATCACGCCACCCTGCTTGTGAATCCGCTGATATTCTTGGGAAAGTTTATCAAAGGGTACGAGATAAACTTGGTTAGAACGGCGGAATTTGGAAATCCGATTCACTGCATTGGAACGATAACCAGTAACCTCAATCCGGAATACCTTACCTTCAGCAGTTGCTCCCACACCTTGACGGGTTCTAGCACCAACGGGTGGATTGCGGAATGCTGCACCATCACTTCCAGGTGAAACTACGGGGGTAGGTGTTTTCTGAATTACCAAACTGTTAAGTTTCGGTTGTTTCCCAGCTAAATCACCCTTCAAACTGCTGGTGGAAGCACCACGCACCAGTTGGAAGATGTGGGTAAACTGCACCATGCTCTGACAAGCTTCAGTCTTGTACCCTCGAATATAAGGTACAAAGTCTTCCCCAAAGGTAGTTTGGTATTCGTCGCTGTCAAGATAAGAATCAATTTCAGCTTCAAATCCCTTGGTATCCAGGATTGTGCTGTGAGTTCGCATTTCTTCTAAATCGTAGGGGGCACGACCGAGAAGATGGCGGAAATTCAACTCAATTGCCCGATAACGAGCGCAACTGGTGAAAAACCGGGAACGATACAGGTCAGATTTTGCCACCGCACGTACAAACTCACGGACGCTTAACTCCCCACGTTTGAACTGCGATTCTGGCACAGAGAGCCTTTCACTTTCCATCACATAAGCATTACCCAAAACTTGGCGGTAAACTGCCTTAATGATGATTTCTAGGTCTTCTGGCGAACTCCCTGGAACCCATTCAACTGGGGGAGTCTCATCAAATAGGCTCACGCCTAATCGCGAAGCTGGTCCAAAAACCATTAATGGTATCTCCTGCGTCAAAACAAAAGCTGAGAAAGATAACTGCCTACGTTACAAGACTTTACAATTGTTTGCTTAAACAAACAAAACTACATCTTGTTCTTTCTCAGGTCTGGCGATCCAAGACCTGAAATGAAGGCACAAAGTATATCTTTTAAGGCTGATACACCTTACTCAATCTTAATCTTCATACAAAGCTGGAGCGAGAATTATCAAGAATTATGAACTTACTTTACCTAGCTTAATGTTCATTTATGAGTTATGAGTTAGGAGTTAGGAGTTACTACCTTCCCATTCTAAGATTACCTATAAAAATTTTTCCCCCTCTTCCCCCTCTTCCCCCTCTTCCCCCTCTTCCCCCTCTGACTCAATTCGGTAATCTTCTAGGGGGACGGGAGTAGGAGTTTCTAACCCTATTCCCTATTCCCTGATTCAAACCTTGCCAGTTGGGCAATCAAATGGTCAAAATAAGGAGCAAGGGTCTGGTGATGTTCCGGTTCTATTCGTTGCAAGCTACCTGTTTTGATGCCTTCTAAACCCAAAACCATGGCATTTAGGGGTACACGCAATTCTTGATATAGTAAATTCATGTAATGCAATCCTGACGGACTGGTATAGTGGAGAGAACTCCCAGCAATACCATAGGTAATACAGCGCAGAAAATGCCAGAAATCCCGCCAGCAAGCCTCTGCCCTTTCTGGTGGATATAGTCCCCCTCCAGGTTTAATAATATCGGGATATTGAACCAAAACTTTTTCCCTAGCTTCTTGTACTATTTCAGTAGCGCGATCGCGTAACATTTGAGCGACAGGAATAAAATCTGAGGTTGGGGGTGAAAGTGCTTGGATTTGTGCTAAATCTTCATCGGTGAGATAACGACCTTGGTCATCCGCAGTTTGGAATAGCTGGATTGCTGTTTGTGGGTGAGTTGAAGACCAGTTGCTAAAGCTAACTATTCTCGCTTTGGCAATTAATTCTTTGACTTTTTCACTTAATTGAGTCATTAGTTAAAGTAAATTAATGAATGATGAATGATAAATAATGAATGGTAAATGGGTGAGATTTCTAACTCCTAACTCTCAAATTTTAACTTCTAACTCCTAACTCCTAACTCCTAAATTTTAACTTCTAACTTCTAACTCCTAACTCCTAACTTTTAACTTCTAACTCCTAACTCCTAACTTTTAACTTCTAACTTTTAACTTCTAACTTTTAACTCGTAATAAGTTACATTTGTGAAAAGAAAGTAAACAAAATTCTTCTGCAAATTTCTATGGAAATCAAGCAAATCCAAGCCAATCTTACCAACCCAGATTTTCAATATCGCCTCAAGGCGATTTCTGCCCTCAAGAATTATAACGCGGAAGTTGCAGTTCCTTTACTCCTTAGTAAACTCCATGATTCAGAATTTTTGGTGCGTTCCTTTGTAGCCATGGGTTTAGGTAAACAACAAACATCTGAATCCTTTGCCGGTTTGATGGAAATAATGAAGTTTGACAATACCCCAAATGTACGAGCTGAGGCTGCTAATTCTCTGTCCCTTTTTGGTAGAATCTCCGTTTCCCATCTAGTTATGACTTTTTACCAGGATGACCACTGGCTAGTCCGTCGCAGTATTCTGGCTGCTTTAGCGGAAATGGAATGTCCTCAGGAATTATTTGATGTCTGTATTGAAGCTTTCAAAGGAGAAGATTTTACTGTTAAAGAAGCGGCTGTTGATGCTTTGGGTATTCTAGCTAATACCAGCCAACAAGCAGTAGCGTTATCCCAACTTTTAACCTTGATCAACGATGAATCTTGGCGAATCCGGATGCACGTTGCTTATGCTTTGAAAAATTTTGATCAACCCCAAGCCAAAGCAGCTCTGGGCAAACTCAGACAAGATACAGAACATCGGGTTGTAGCAGCAGCTTTATCAGATTTGCTGGCTTGAAAATAGGGGTTAGGTGTTAGGTGTTGGAGGTAAGGGACTTCCAAATAAAAAATAACCGATCTCTCTGAATGCGGGGGAGTAGGGAGCAGGGAGCAGGGGGGAAACCAAGTCAGGCAAAAACAGGTGTCTTAAATATGAACTTACAGCGTATTTCAGGTAAATGAGGTACATGCATAAAACCGAAAATATCGTAGAGACGTAGCAATGCTACGTCTCTACCTATACTTGCAGGACTTACGCAACTGGCACATTTATCCAAAAACTGTCACATAGAATTGATTTAGCTCTAATGACTATAAATCAAAGCTTATAAGCTTTTACCTCCAATTTAAGTATGTGTGCCAGTTGGCATTATTTTGTGACGCTTGCGTAAGTCCTAACCTCTTAAAAATGCAAACTGCTGTATATTTCGCCAACAGTATCCGATGATACTTGTACCCCTAGTTGAGAACTTCTCTATCTGAATCATTCTGGATAGTTGAAGTGGACAGATATCTGAGTATCAGGATGAAAACTATGTTTTATCGGGCACATCCCCGAGGCTTTTTCCAGCTTGAGGCGATCGACCTCAGAAAATTTTCTTGGCATGGTAAACGTTAAATCGATTGCCCCGATGCGCTTAACCGGCTTATCCGTCATCGAGATTTCTGTGTCCACTTGGGTATCTGAGATGTCCAGTTTGTCTCGCAGAGCCACTATTCCCATCGAGAAAAGCATACAGCTTACTAATCCTGTACCTACCAGCTCCGTAGGTGACAATTCTTCACCTTTGCCCCCAGTGGCAGAACAGGCGGAAGCTATAGTTTTCCCATGGGTTGCTTGCAACGTCGTGCAATGCTGAGTCCCATCGTAAGTTGTTCGTAGCTTGCTCATCATTACCTCCAATTCTCATAAAAGAAGAAAATGCCCTCCGCCAGTCCAAAATTCAGTTATCCTATCTTCGTTTTCCAAGTCTTTTGCCCCACCCCCTTGTTGACCGTCAGGGTAGCCATAGTTATACGTTAGTAGGGAAAGATGAGAAACTTGTGTGAGTTTGCACATTTATTAAAATTTTCAAATTGGTCTTTCTATCCCAAATAGGACAAAAATGAGAATCGTTTTCTTTTTATGAATAACGAGATTTTAGGGTTTACAGCGCCATATTTTTTGCTATAATTAGGGCATTACTAGGTTTACCCTGTCGCATTTTTTGTTAGAATTTCTTGACATTTATATATAGTGGTTTCGCGACATTTTTCACGACTATTCCCGACTGGTTTAAGAAGTAGGGAGTTTGACCTCAAAGTTGACACTCCCCTACCCCCCAACACCTAACCCCTATTTTTTCGTATAAACAATTACTGATTTTTGTCATAGCCCTGTCAAAATATTTCATAAATATGTAGACAAGAGGTAAAACGGGAGATATCTATGGCTGACACTGTTACTGGTCAAATGACATGGAAACCCCCCGGCTTAGAAGGGAGTGCCTTGCATTTGCGGCTCGATTCTTCAGAACCTTGGCGGCACTATAAGGAGTTTCCCCAATACATTGTACCAGATCCTAGTGGGTTTTCTGAAGGGTATGCGACTTTTATCGCATTACTTAAAAAGGACTGGAAATGTATTTAATTGGGAATTAGGAGTCGGAGAGCTTTTCTAAGCTCTGTCTGGTGGTTGTACGGGTGTAAGGATTCCAAACATCAAGTTCCTTAGCTGGACGACTGAGGAGCTTGGCTCGATTCTCTGAGCTAAGTCCTTGTACAAGGGTGAAATCTGCCCCTGCAATGCTTTGAATATGCTCTATTTCTACCCCTGTGAGATTCGCAGCTCGAAAATCAACACCTTGCAACTGTGTACCATTTAGTCGAGCGTTGCAAAGGTAAGCACCTGTGAGGAAAGCCTGACGCAAATCAGCTCCACTTAATCTAGCATTGTGGAGATTTGCAGCGGTTAAATCTGCTCCACTCAAGTAACCTCCCAGAAAATTTGTCCCTTGGAGGTCGGCATTTCTCAGGTATACCGTATTTAGATAAGCTCCATTGAGGTTTGCACCGGGACCGACAGCTCCAGAATTTTTATAATTATAACCTCCAGTCCAAATTGTTTGTAAATTATAACGGGCAAGCTGTAATTTGACTCCATCCAAATTAGCACCACTAAGATTAGCTCCTCGTAAATCAGCTCGATTCAAATAAGCTCCTTGCAAATTGGCACCACTTAAATCCGCTGCACTCAAATCTACCCCACGCAAGTCAGCTCCACTCAGGTCAACTTCACGTAAAATAGCACCACTGAAATTCACTCCAATAAGTTTGCCTTGACTAAGATTGGCTTTGTGCAAATCAACTCCCTGGAGGTTCAGCTGAGATACATTTTCTAGAGTGTGAGCAAGTCCTTGCTTAAGAACCGTTAAGATTTCTGAATTAGAATCAGTGCGAGTCTTGGGGAAAGTTGACGGAAGTTGGCTGTTGATCATCACTTGCAGTCAGGGTGTTTTTTGGGGTTATTCTAGATTTGTACCAAGTTTTGACGGGACATTATTGTACGACCTCCACATTGTCCAATTTTTACCCTTATGTACCGTCTGATTGTTATTTATTTTTATCTAATCGATTATTGGCACTTTAAAGTGTATGTGTATGGGTTGTCTTGCCACTCATTTTACTAGAAGCAGGTACTCATTTTTCACTTGTCCATATTTTTTAGTGATGGAATTAGGTTTTTGGGCAATAATTACTCCCTTTTCGTTCTAAGATTACCTATAAAAATTTCTCTCCCTCTTCCCCCTCTTCCCCCTCTTCCCCCTCTTCCCCCTCTTCCCCCTCTTTACCCTATGAATCCGTCTCACTCAATTCGGTAATCTTCTAGCGGGACAGGAGTAGCTATGGCAACCTTTGAAAAGCGAGTAAAATATCTAAGAACTATAACTTGAGCCAAATAAAAGCTAATCAATAAAAATGCTGCTTAATAACCGCTATAAAATTATTCGGACTATAGGAAGCGGTGGATTTGGGGAAACATTTCTGGGGGAAGATACTCACATGCCTTCCCAGCGTTGCTGCGTGATTAAACAACTCAAGCCTATTAATCATAATCCCCAAATTTACCAATTGGTGCAAGAGCGGTTTCAGCGGGAAGCAGCCATTTTAGAAGAGTTAGGTAGTGGGAGCGATCGCATTCCTACTTTGTATGCTTATTTTCAGTTAGATGGGCAATTCTACTTAGTACAGGAATGGGTAGAAGGGGACACTCTCACATCTATTGTTTACCAACAAGGGCTATTGAGTGAAACAGCTGTCTGGCAAATCCTAGAAAATTTGTTACCTGTTCTCGACTATATACATTCTCAAAGGATAGTTCACCGGGATATTAAGCCGGATAATATCATTTTGCGCCACAGGGACGGACAACCGGTGTTAATCGATTTTGGTGCTGTGCGAGAATCCATGGGAACGGTATTCAATTCCCAAGGTAGTCCTACCAGTTCCATTGTCATTGGTACACCGGGGTTTATGCCTAGCGAACAAGCAGCAGGTAGACCAATTTATTCTAGCGATTTATACAGTTTGGGGATTACCGCTATTTATTTACTTACGGGTAAACAACCCCAAGAATTAGAAATAAATCCTTACAGTGGAGAAATTGTTTGGGAACAGTATGCCATCAATATCAATCCCGTACTCAAGGGTGTAATTGATAAAGCCATTCAGTACCATCCCCGCGATCGCTTTTACACCGCTAAAGACATGCTAGCAGCTTTGCAGGGTATGGAAAATATGATTCCACCCACACAGCCCCCTAGTCTACCCACACAACCACCAAGCATCCAAACAGCAAAATCATCTGCAGAAACTGTTAATTATAATAAACCACCTACAAAAGATAAAAGTGCTAATGATTTTCCCTTCAAAATTCCCATGTTACGGGGAAACCGCTACGCGATCGCAATTATATTAGGATTAATCGCTACATTATATGCGATTTTGGAAGCGATCGCATTATATGAATAACCCAATACTCTCCCCAGGAATTTCCCAATGGTTTACTTTCCAACCTAGAAATGCAAAACGTAGAATATATCAACAAATATCAAAACCGTTATAACCGTAGATATTTTCAAAAATAACTGGAATTGATGAAGTTGGCAATGAATAAATAACAAATAACGAGTAAAATATCTAACAACTTTATTTGAGTTAAATTAAAACTGATCCATACAAATGCTACTTAATAACCGTTATAAAATTATTCGTACTTTGGGAAGCGGTGGATTTGGGGAAACATTCCTAGCAGAAGATACCCAAATTCCATCCCAGCGTCGTTGTGTAATTAAACAACTCAAACCAATTGAAGATAATCCCCAAGTTTACCAACTTGTACAGCAGCGCTTTCAGCGGGAAGCAGCGATTTTAGAAGAATTGGGAGATGGCAATAATCAGATTCCCCGATTATATGCTTACTTTTCTATAGATGGTCAATTTTACTTAGTCCAAGAGTATATAGAAGGACAAACTCTTAGTGCTAAATTACAGTCCCAGGGATTCATGAGTGAAAGTGGGGTTAAAGAAATATTAACCGGTATTTTGCCAGTTCTGGAATATGTCCACAGTAAAGGCATTGTTCACCGCGATATTAAGCCAGATAACATCCTGGTTCGCTATAGTGATGGTAAACCGGTTTTAATTGATTTTGGTGCCGTAAAGGAAATCGTAGGCACAGTCATGACTCCTTCCGGAAATTCCACGAGGTCAATAGTAATTGGCACACCAGGGTTTATGTCCAGTGAACAATCCGTGGGACGTCCTATGTTTGCCAGTGATATATATAGTTTGGGATTAACGGGAATTTATTTGCTTACAGGTAAAATACCCCAAGAATTACAAACAGATCCTGCCACTGGGATGCTCCTATGGCGACAACATACGCCCAATATAACTCCTAGCTTTGCAAGTATACTAGATAAAGCCATTCAATTTCAAGCCCGCGATCGCTTTAACACTGTGGGAGAAATGCTGCAAGTTTTACATTCAGGCACATCTCAAGTTTCCCCTACAGTTCCCCACCCAGGGATGGATGCTACTGTGCCTTATTATAGCCAAACACCAGCCACCGTACCGCCTTCCCAACCGCCTCAAGATAGACTTCCTGTTAGTTCTAATTCTGCTTCACCTATTCCCAGTTCTTCCTCACCACCAACGGTAAATCAAGGGGGTGGAAACGGACAAAAGGGAATTTTAATCGGCAGTATAATTATAGGTAGTATAGTTGGAGCTTCTGTAATTTTTGGTTTGACTTTGAAGAGACCAACTGTACAAGTGACAGAAAACCATGTAGATCATCGTGACAATAGTTATGATTCCAAAACTAATAAAACGCCGAGAGAATCTCAAGATAATCAATCAACAAATGTGGGTCAAAAAGTCCGTCCAAAACCAATTTATCCACCTAAACTTTCACCACCAATAGCACCACCAGCAAAAAGAAGACCATCACCAGCAAAAGCTATACGCAATTATTTCCAAATTATTAACCAGGGTGAGTATGAAACCGCTTGGAATCGATTAACTCCAGAATTAAGACAAAATGAAAAACTACATCCTAATGGCTATAAATCTTATACTGATTGGTGGGGGGAAAAGGTTGAAAGGGTAGAAATAGATAGTGTAAACATCGTCAAAAAGAGTGCAAAAACAGCAACAGTAGATATTCAATTACAATATAGACTTAAAAATGGCAAAAAATCCTCCGGTTCCGTTAGCTTTTCACTTTCGTGGAATGCAGAAAATAATAGATGGATGATTGCTGATGCTCAATAGACATCCTATTACAGCTATTTTTAGATCAATAGACCACGTTGTAGGGGTTTAGCATTGCTAAACCCCTACAATGAACATCGTTCAAATCGTATGAAAACTGCTGTAACTGAGAAATTATGATACTACTTTCCACTAGTGTTCTGTCCCATTAGTTTTGATGGCTAGTTTTATAGTCATATTTATATGACTTTGACTATTAGACTGGGACTTATAGTCCCAGGTGGGTGTGATGGAAACCCCATCATATTTTATGGGACAAACCACTAGTAAGTAGTGCATACTTCATCTTGAAAGCTTCTGCAACTTGCTCAGATGTAGGAGGTTCTCCATTATTTCTAACAAACAACATATAGTTGTTGGGTTACTCTGCGAGAAGCCGCTCCGCGTCTACATGCTTCAACCCAACCTACATCAAAAAGATTTGTCACTCAATCAGTTCTGTTCCCTGTTAAGAGTTCCCCGTTCCCTACCATCACGAGTAATTTTACAAATCAAACCGGATTCCTATAGATACTGTTTAACTGGGTAAAGTTTTGCACCCGTTTTCAGTATTCCCAGGATGAGAATAATAAGTAACACAAAAAATGAGAACCGCTACATAACCTCACCTGACCAGCGATATCTGTTATACATTTGTAAAGACCACCTCCTAGGGAGGATTTTTACACCCGGTTAACGGAGTATGACAACAACGCTGCTGAACAATCGTTATCAAATTATCCAGGTACTAGGTGCTGGTGGATTTGGGGAAACCTTTTTGGCGGAAGATACCTATATGCCTTCTCGTCGTCGCTGTGTAATTAAGCAACTTAAACCAGTAAGTGGCGACCCCCGAACTTATGAGATGATTAAACAGAAGTTTGAACGGGAAGCTGCAACCTTAGAGTATCTCGGTGAAGGTCATGAGCAAATTCCCAAACTCTATGCCTACTTTTCCGAACAAGGACAATTTTACCTTGTGCAAGAATGGATTCAAGGTCACACCCTATTTGATATTGTTGCAGCAAAAGGTCCGGTGGAGGAGAAGACTGTCAGGGAAATTTTATTAAGTTTACTGCCCGTTTTGAATTATGTTCACACTAAAGGCATTATCCACCGGGATATTAAACCCGATAACATTATCCTCAGAACTTCCTCTTCCCCAACTCCAGTTGTGGGAGGTAAACCAGTATTAATTGACTTCGGTGCTGTTAAAGAAACAATCCGTAGCGTGGTTAACTCTCAGGGAGAAACCACAAAATCCCTAGTGATTGGAACTCCCGGGTATATGCCCCTAGAACAGGGCTTAGGACGCCCAGTTTACGCCACAGACCTTTACAGTTTGGGCTTAACGGCTATTTTCCTATTAACGGGTAAATCACCCCAAGAATTGGAAACTAACCCCCAAACAGGGGAAATAGTCTGGCAAAATTATGTTCCCGGAATCTCTTCCAACTTGGGAACAGTACTGGAAAAAGCAATTAAATCCCAAGTGGGCGATCGCTACTCTACCGCTAGCCAAATGTTACATGCTTTGCAATCGGCTAGTTCTACTCCCCAACCCCAAACACCATATCCAGCCACCCAACCAACAATTCCCCTATCTCCGGGTGGAGGTGGATCTACTTCCACCCAGGGGACTAAACCATTGTCTTCTGGGCAAAAATCAGCGTCAATCCCTACCCCTTCCAAATTTGACAAATGGCACCAACGTCCTTGGATTATTAGTATTTTAGTTGCAGGTGGTTTAATTGGTGGCATTACCATTGCCAGTATTTTCTCCCGTCAACCCCAACCAGAAATTGTGAATACAACATCGACACCAGGGGAATCTACAGAAGAAACTAGCGATACAAATCCAGTAGCATCCCCATCTGCATCTCCTAATTCCCAACCAAGGGTAAATTCACCCGTAGTTTCCCAATCTTCCCCTCCTCCCATTCCACCAGCACCAAGGGAAAATTCTTCTCCTTCTTCTGTTTCTTCACCTAAGGTTGAATCTACAGTCCAACCAGAAACCAATCCAGTAGTTACAACAACTCAAACACCTGTAGCCACTCCTTCCCAGCCAAAAACCACAAATCAGGAGACAACAACAGCACCACCAACAGAGGAAAATTCGCCACCAGAAACAAAGCAGCCAGCAGAAAAAAAGCAGAAAAAAGATCAAAAATCTGACGACTCCACAGTTGCTACCACCAGCAATCAAACTGTTCCCACTTTTCCCGCAGGTACATCTAGAAGTTCAGTAGAAGCGGTGCTGGGGAAACCAGTTAAAGATTTAAGGGGAGTTTGGCGTAATACCCGTGCTGTGATTTATAAACCAATTCCTAACAAAGTTGACCTTGGTTATTTATTTGACACAAATTCGGGGGTTCTGCGTCAAACTGAAGCTGGTTTTCGGGAATCTGTGGATCTTCAGCTAATGCAGACTACTTTAAATGGCATGTTGGATGGTAAAGCCACACAAGAGATTCAACAAGGTTTGCAACAGATACAACAACGCCAAAGCAATCACTATAAATTCAGGATCGATGATTGGAAGGGTCAAATTGTCAGGCAAAACTGTGGTGATATTTACATTAGTATTTGGGAATCAGATTTACATGATTTTATCAATCCTGCAAAAATAAATAAATGTTGATTTCATAGGGACTTGTTGATTAGACATAGACGTGAAAATTAAATATGCGTTGTCCAAAACCCTTGTTCCAGACGTTACAATGCAACGTCTGGAACATTCTTTTCCACCAGATGTCTATTTAATAGGGACTTGCAAATAAAAAAATATCCCAAAATTTGATATTGGTACAAGCATCCTTGTCCCTGCACCCATCTGGTTGACTTACAAAAGTCTTGGAAGTGTTGAAATTTCGTTGAGTGGAGGGACGACACCCAACGCAATCGGTTGCGGTTGTTGGGTTGTAGCTTGCTTCCCCGGAGGGGTAGCATGTAGACGCGGTAGACAGGTCGTGGCTTCTCGTATGCGTAAGCATTGCCGTAGGCTAGAAGTGCGGCTTTGATTTGAGTAACCCAAGCTACATCAAAAAGATTTGTCAGTTAATCAAGTCCACCCATACAGGCAAGGATGCCTGTACCACAATATGGGATAATTTATTTGTTGGTATTCCCTTACGTCTACAACTGAAATTCGCTATATTTAATTGTTAATTACCCATTACCAATTACCAATTACCAATTACCCATTACCAATTACCAATTACCAATTACCAATTACCAATTACCAATTACCAATTACCAATTATCATCCGTTTGTAATTGTTGATTATTATTGTCTGGGGGAGCTAATACAGTCAATCCCCCGGGGATACATTCAATTTCCACCGGAGTTGTACCAATAATTTCCCCATCAACTACCACTTTTTGAGGAGGATTAGCTGTCACCTTAATTCCCTTCGTTTGCAAACTAATAATATCCTGTCGATTTGTTGGTACTTTTAACAACGCTGCACCCAATAGATTAACCATTGCTGTTACCGCTTCTAAATCACTTTGAGGGGCAGCAATTGTTACATCTAAAAGACCGTCATTAATAATCACTGTACCTCCTCCCTGTGCCATTACAGAAGTTGCTGGTGCTGCATTGGCTACAGTGACCGCTGCAACATGAAACTTTTTCACCACTCCTTCAATTTCAATTTCCGTCTCAAA
Organism: Nostocaceae cyanobacterium; assembly: GCA_030065825.1. Taxonomy (GTDB): domain Bacteria; phylum Cyanobacteriota; class Cyanobacteriia; order Cyanobacteriales; family Nostocaceae; genus JASJCY01. The sequence goes on from JASJCY010000066.1 coordinate 30,235, forward strand.
CAGTTTCTGTTCGTTGAGTTGCTGAATCCCAGCCATAATATATGCTAAAGGACCCCAGCGGTTTTTTGCATCCCTGTCTGCACGTTCCACAATTTCCGCTTCGTAACCAATACCAGCTAGTAAAATCATTGACGCATCGTTACAACGGGCAGCATCCACCACCCTGGTATTTCCTGCTATAATCACCTCACAGGCACTTCTAATGGGGTTAAAACGAGCGGAAATGCCTAAAGCAGCAGCAAAAGCATTAGCAGTTCCCCGAGGAATAACTCCTAAAGGAATACCCGTACCCACCAATGTATCTGCCACAGCAGAAACTGTACCATCACCACCAGAAGCCATAATTATATCAGCATGGGCTGCGATCGCTTTCTTTGTCAATTCCTGAGCATCAATTTCGGGAGTAGTGGTATGTACTGCTAATTTCATCGCTGGTTGCAGCAACTGCTTAATTAACTGCAAATCTGCCTCTGCATTCCCTTGACCGGAAACGGGATTAAATATTAGGTGGGCTACATAACTGTAACGCAGACTTTCAACAATTGCCTCTGCGGTTGCCAAATTAATCCCCAATGGTACATTATGAATTGTACACAGACGCTGTATTGGTTGGATATTCGGTTCTTGGGGTTCAGTTGAGAAGGGATCGACTAGAAAAATTACTGCACCTATTTCTCCTGTTGCTACTAAGGCAGCAATTTGTATATCTCCACCAACTTTACCTGACAAAACTTGTTCCACTGGTAAATTAGTAGCATTTTCTATGCGTTGACCAGTGGTGCTTGTGGCAATTAGTTGATATCGACAGAAAACCCCTCGATGTTGATTGACGAAATTGACTATTTCATCTTTTTTGCGATTATGAGCAATTAAAGCTATTTTGGCGGACATTTGTTAATCAATAAAATTAATTATAGCGGTTTTCACTTGGGTGCAATACAGTCGCTTACCTCACCCCTTCCCCTCTCCTTAGTAAGGAGAGGGGTGTCCGGAGGACGGGGTGAGGTAAAATTTGTATTCTACTCAACCAAAAACCGCTATATTCATTATTAATTGATTTTTGCTAAGCTGAAAAGCACCTAAATTAAATATTTGGACGGGCAGGGATGCCCATCCCACAAGAGTTAGACTAATTTAAATTATCTAGTTTAAATGCCCAACAGCTTAATAAAGAAAAATTATTTTCTGGCGTTGCATAAATGCAGGATGATTTTAACAGTTTTGTGTCATGAACATCTTAGTTTGTGGAACAGGCATTTTGGTTTGTGTCATGAACATCTTAGTTTGTGGAACAGGCATTTTGATTTGTGTCATGGATATCTTAGTCAGTTTGTGGAACAGGCATTTTGGTTTGTGTCATGAACATCTTAGTCAGTTTGTGGAACAGGCATTTTGATTTGTGTCATGGATATCTTAGTCAGTTTGTGGAACAGGCATCCCTGCCTGTTACTTATATTTTGAGACACTCCATTCATATTCATTCTTAATACTTATTTTCTTGTATCCACCTTCATCATTTTGCCTACTGAAACATTTAATTGCACTCCAATCAAAATTGCTAAAGAAGTGAGATTTAACCATAACAATAGTATAATACCTGCCCCCAATGTACCGTAAGTGACATCATAATTAGCAAAATTAGTCACATAAAGTCGAAAGATTTTAGATATCATTGCCCATAACAATGCTGCAAAAATTGCCCCAGGCATTAAAGGGGTTCCTTTTTCCCACTTACTCGGACCATATCGATAAATAAAACTAAAACTTAAAGAAAGAATTACAAACGCCGCAGGCCATCTAAATAAGTTCCAAATATATAATATATTAGAACTTACAGTTTCCATTTCATTATGAATTGTTTCCAATTTTTGCAGTACAAAATTGAGAATAAAGTCGCTGATAAACACCAAAAAAGATGCTGTTAAAACCAAAATAATCGAACCCAAAGTTAACAGCAAAGATACTAACTTAGCTTTCCAAAAAGGTCGTCTTTGTCCTGGGGGAATGCGATAAATTTCATCCATAGCATTCATCGCTGCACTTAAAGCGCTGGAAGCTACCCACAATGCTAACCCAAAACTAAGGGAAAATAGTCCTTGTCCTTGGGGTAATTCCACATTATCTGCAAATCCTCGAATTAGATTCAAAGCATCCTGGGGAACCATTGTACTTACCTGCTGGATCAAAAATCCCACTCTTTCCCGAGAAACATTAAATCCCCCAATCAGCGTCAGCACAGCTAAAATACCTGGGAATATTGCTAACAGATTATTGTAAGCCATTTCCGAAGCTAAACCGGGTAAGCGTCGTCTGCCAATTTCTTGGATGACATGTTTGAGTAGCTTACAGTTAAGATGGCGAAAAAAGCGGAAAAAGCGGCTAGAGAACATAAGTTAGGTAAATTCAGTTACTGTGATTTCCTAGCAAGTTTAATTGTATAAAAAGTTAAATGTATCCTAACCCAAAAGCATAGTTTCATAACGGATTATTCCAAGTGCTTTACAGGTAAGTTGACCATTTTTTCTAGTTTTTCCGCAATCTCTACTCTATGACAGCGACGCCAATCCTTTTCAGCGCACATTAGTAAAACTGTCCCAGCAGATGTCATTTCAGCTACATTTTTTAAGGATTCTTCTGCCTCTTTTTGATTTGGAGGTTCCCAGTTAGCATTGCCCGATGTATTTCCTAAATATACTTTAGAAACATAATTAATTCCTTTTGAAATACAAAGCTTTTCGACCTGTTCACCGTACCACTTACGACTCCAAGCACGAGGACGAAATCTGACATCAATTACCCATTTAACATCAAATTTCTCCAGGTATTCTATGAATTCTTCATAGGTCTTTCGATTACCATATCCAAATGTTAATATATATTTTTTTTGAGAGTGGTTAAGCATCTTATTTTGGAGTCAATTGTTTAAAATAGGCTTAATTGCTCAAATTCAATCTTTGGAGGATAGAATAGACCAATTATCATAAAACCATGAGGGCGTTTTTGTTGGTTTCCTACTATAAAGTATAAATCTTTTTTGCTCATAAAGTCATCTGATAACTTTTGCTTTACTTTTTTTAAAGCTTCTTGTTCTCGTTTTTCTAAAGTATTTTGATGAGAATTATCTCGGCAATTTCTATACAACTGCTGAATTTCCCAATCTATTATTGATAATTTATGACGAGTACCATCTTCAGCCACAAAATCGTAATAGAATTTGTAGGGAATTTTTTCTAGTTCAACCGCAGATTCAAATAAATCAAGCTGGTCTTGAACTGACTGTTGCTGGGGTTTCCACTCACGTTCATCTTCTTGATGATAATACTTGTTAATAGTTTGAGGCTTAATGATTCCCAGAGACTTACCCTGATTTTTAATTTCTGATATAGAATGAAATTTTAGATGGTTTGACAAAATCATTTTTTCCTTTCTTGCCAATTGTCATCTGTACCAAGTTTTCTAATTATTTGTATCGATTCATCTTGAATCCGAAAGCTTTCCTCTCTCTTATCTCTGGGATTTTTTTCTATTTCAGCACTGATAATAGACCATCTTGGATAATGAACGAAAACGTATAGGATAAATACGAATCCACTGTAGTGGTTTTTCATCAGCATTTAATAAAACTCCTGCCGTACATACTGTTTCCCTATATTTCATACTAATAGAAGGGTATGTCTTAGTAGCAATCAAAATCTTTTGTCTTTACATTGATATTTGATATTATTTTTATTAAATATAATACCATGCATTAACTTGCTATCTTTTAACAAGAATGTCTAGATTATGTGCATTACAGACAATTTTTAATTCATACTGAATTTATACGTAAGAGGTTATTTATAAAGTAAACGTTAAGACCCAAGAAACCGGGTTTCTCTGGGTGAAGTATCGAATATTATCGTACTTAGTCTGAGAGAAACCCGGTTTCTAACGTTTATAAATGGTCTCTAAATTTTAACAACAGAAAAATGAACGAACATAATCGCATTGTTTTCGACCTCAAAGGTTATATCGTCAAACCAGCAGTACTTTCTGAAGATGAAGTAGAAGAAATTACAGAATTCGTCCTTCAGCAAAAAAATTCCCCCCAATCCCTCCCCCCTGATCAACGCTGCTTACCTGGGGGTGCTTTTGAAAAGTTAATCGACCACCCAGCGGTGATGGATGTATTACTTGACGTTATTGATGGTGATATAGAAAAAATTCGCTTAGAAAATGTGTTTCTTAACTACCGCGAGATGGGTGAAGGTAAATGGAGTCCCCACGCAGGTGGACGCACTACTAACCCCAATTATGCCTACAATTTCTATGATGGACGGATTTACGCTGGTATGACTCGTGTAGTTTGGGAATTGACTGAAGTTTTACAAGGTCAAGGTGGAACTTATTTTATCCCTGGTAGCCATAAAGCTAACTATAACATCCGTAAATCTCCCCTAGACAGCATCGACAACCGTGATTCAGGACTTTGGGAGAGTTATAGCTGTCCCCCCGGTTCCCTGGTTGTCTTTTCCGAAGCTTTACGTCATACCGCAGATATATGGTGTAATCCCCATAATCCCCGGATAGCAATTTTCTGTGCTTACAATCATATCAACGTGCGTCACCATAAGCCTAATATCCCCCAAAAAGTTTTGCAGGGACTCACACCAGAACATCAGCGCTTTTTTAGGGAAGTTTATCATCCCCAATTCGATCGCTGGAATATGTAGTCAGGTAAACTAATAGACTTCTGGGAAAATATAGCGGTTTTCGGTTGACTACAATACAGGATGAGTGGGATGGGCATCCCTGTCCGTCCGAACTCCACCAATTCTGTTTGTATTGCATCCAACTGAAATTCGCTATAGACAAAGCCATTCCTCAATTGACTTGAAGGAAAAATATAGCGATTTTCAAGTCAATAGAATATACCTTACCGTTGAAAAAACATTACCCAAGCTTGGACAATGACCTGACGCTAACGGCTACGTAAGGATTCCCAGCTTTGTCTTTCACCTACTACCTGTAGACGCGCTACGCGCGGCTTCTCGAAGAGTAGTGCTGTTAAGCTTGCTATCCAGGGTGTTACCACGCTTGTGACAACCTGGATAGCTTGACCACAGGAGCGCTGTTAGCGCTGGTACTAATATTCGCTCATCCCATGAGACCAGTGGTGTTTCCTGTCTAACAGGTAAGCCTTGCTGGAAGAGACGAGAAACCTTTATCAATATTGTACAACTTTGTCAAAATTTTTGGCTAGCTACTGCCAACCCCCTTCCCTTCTCCCTTTCCCCCTCTCCCAATGGGAGAGGGGGAAAGGGGTGAGGTAAAATTACGTGAGTTCGATAGCGATCGCAGGTTGGGAAAAGTTTCGCTTTAATCCTCCTCCTTCTCGTCAGCAATTGGAAGCGTTAGCTGCTGACTGTGGTGGGGATTGATGGTTGGTGTCAACGGTGTTTTATGCCTTTTGCGGAGATGACGGAGTTTCAGAAATCTATTTAACTTCTGCGTCTGGTGCAGATACTCTTCTGTATGCTTGCTGTGGATGATTCAATTGTTCGGGGTATCGTAGCTTTAGTAAACCCCGTTCTAACATAGGTTTTAGATAATGATTTCTGATGCTGTCTGGTTCACGTCCCAGTAGTTCAGCTAATGTTCGCAGGAGTAAGTAATGTTCGGAGCAGATTTCTAAAATAACTTGCTCCACAACTTCTTTATTGGTGCGACCTTTCTCACGCACTGGTGCAGCAATATCTTTTAAACGCTGGTAATGTTCGGAGCTTAGGTCGTAATGTTCGGAGCTTGGCTCGTAATGTTCGGAGCTTGGCTCATAATGTTCGGAGCTTGGGAGCAGTGAAAGTAAATCTGGCTGTTCTTGGTTTGCTAAAGAGTAGTGCGTTCCACGACCACGACCAGAACTTTCCAACCAACCCTTATTTACCAAACGCTTCAAGCAATCGCCTATATCTCTGGGATGTTCTTTACTATAAAATTGAATATCAGTGTTACAAATATCTCCAAATTGATGCGCTAGTACTAAAATAATACGATCTAGCTCTGTAAGTTCACAATAGTTATCCCCAACAATTTCTCTTAGCTCTTTCTCGATATTTTCAGGAATAAAACTCAGGGTTGGTAATGTAACTGATGTCATTTCTAACTCTAGTTTTTCTGATACCAAGGGTATAAACCATTGTTGCTCTCTCCAAGCGCGGAGAATCTTCCCAAAACCTGAGCCTGCTTTCTCGCTCAAACCCAGCATTTGAAACATTTTTTGCAAATTGGGGTTGCGAGGGTCGCTAATACCACCATCATAAAGCTGCTGAAGAGAGATTCTGAGGCGACCTGGGTTAGAGAATGAAAAACTATTTGTCAACTTGGTAACTATCAAAGGACGAGTAGATTGGTGATCTGCATGAATCAGAGAATTAACAAGTGCTTCTCGAAGTGCCTCATGTACGTGAGTTTCACCCCGTCGCACTGCATCTTTATCAAGTTTAAATGGAACATTTATATCGTTGATTAAACGAGTGTAAACGCGATAATAAAAATTGAAAAGATTAGCTTCCCATTTACCATCGAGTGTCAACCGATAAGTCCACCGGGTTTCTGGGTCATTAGAAAGTCGTTCCTGATAATCAAGTTGGTAGTGAGGAAGCGCGTCTAAAATACTACGCTCACGACCAAACATCAGTAAACCTGCTACTGTTAATCCCTCTTTACCTGTAAGGCGATCGCGTCGCCAACCACCTAACTGAATTAGCAAATCTTTCTCGTCTAATGCTAACCAAGAATGATCGGGTTCTCTAGAACTAAACCTTTGGCGAAATGATTTCAGCGTTTCTGGATCGAGATCGGTAAGATTAAACCCTTCTAAAATCTGATTGTCTTGAGGTTCTTGACCAGTATCCCGTAACATTTGCTGCACTTCCTCACGATTACAACGGTAATCTCCCTCAAAATTACGTTTGAAAGTGCTAGTCATTGGATTATTATTGATGTACACAGGACGCTGTTGACGTGTAGCCTTGGGTACTTTGATAATCACCAAATTTTGTGCGTCAGCCTTCAATTTTCGCACATCTGAATTGACACAAATTGGAGTGCTGAGTTTTTGTGAGTTATTGTGATTATTCCAAAAATTTTTTAACAATCCATCTGGGTTGCGTACTCCAGAAATGGCAAGTTTACCTTTGCTTTCGCTGACTCCAAGTACAATGTAACCTCCGTCTGTATTAGCAAATGCGGATACTGTTTCCCATATATCATTGGGTAAACCACCACCTGCGGACTTAAACTCAATGTCTTGGTCTTCTCCAAGGTTGATATATTGGAGTAATGTTTCTAAGTCCATTTACAGACCTCTGTTAGTCAACTTTATCAATTATGACCTAGTTAAACTTTTTAGTGATAAATAAAACTAGTAACAGTTTGTCTCATCGCAGACTTTTATTGGCGGTTTTAACAACCATCCCAGATAGAGGTAAGTTTACACGAAGAAAAAAAGCTGAAGTAAAATTATGGTTAATTTACATCTTGCACCACAAGATTTGAATTAATCTAATTTCTTTGAAGCGGGTGATGGGACTTGAACCCACGACGTTCACCTTGGGAAGGTGACATTCTACCACTGAATTACACCCGCAAATGGCTGTAACCAACTGGTGGCTACAAACCATTATACTCCTATTTTTTCACTGAATACTTAACTGGTTCTTCGCTGACTGGTGGTAATTTAATCACTTCATATTCTTCTTCTAGCTTGCGATATGGTTTCTTGCCAAATCCACGTTTCACCAATTTTAAAACCCAGCTTTGGAAGTTATCAATGTAAGTAAATAACACTGGAACCACTACCAATGTTAACAGGGTAGAAGTAGTAAAACCACCGATAATGCCAATACCCATGGGTTGACGAACTTCTGAACCTGTACCGAGTCCTAGTGCGAGGGGAAATGTCCCCGCGATGGTGGAGAGGGAAGTCATTAAAATGGGTCGCAGTCGGGAAACTCCAGCTTCTATCAATGCTTGACGTTGGGATTTACCTTGTTCTAAGCCAATAATTGTGTAATCTACCAACAGGATGGAGTTTTTGGTGACAATCCCCAACAAGAGGACAACACCAATAATTGCATACAATCCCAAGGCTTTTTGGGTGATTAGTAATGCTAAGAGAGTACCACCCAAACAGAAGGGCAATGCTGCCATAATTGTAATGGGATGGAGGAAGTTGTTATACAACAGGACGAGAATGGCATAGATAAACATTAATGCGGTTCCCAATGCACCACCAAAGCGGGTGAAAATGTCTGCCATAATCTTGGCATCACCGGAGTTTTGTTGGGTGACTCCTGGGGGTAAATTTTGCATTGCAGGTAGCTGCTGTACCTGTTCTAAAGCTTTTCCTAAAGAGATACCTTGTAAGTTAGCTTCTACGGCAACCAAACGGGAACGGTCAAAACGGTCGATGGTTGCAGGACCACTACCAAAACGGATATCTGCAACTGCCATTAGGGGAACTAAACCACCATTTTGACTGGGTACTTGCAGATTTTTGATATTGTTAATATCTTCTCGCGCTTTGGGGTCAATTTGCACACGAATGGGAATTTGCCGGTCTGGTAAGTTATACTTTGGCAAATTCGCTTCTCTATCGCCTATTGTAGCTAAAGAGGCAGTACGGGCGATCGCTTGCACTGTGACACCCAAATCAGCAACGCGTTGGGGGTCGGGAACTACCAATATTTCTGGTTTGACTAAGCTAGCGCTAGAGGAGACTTCCACTAAACCGGGTATACCCCGCATTTGTTTTTCTAAATCTGCTGCTGTTTTATTTAACGCTTGGGGATTTTCACTCCGTAGGAGAATGGTTAAACCCTTACTACCACTTATTGAACCCAAACTTTGGAAGCTAATTTTTGCCCCTGGTATGTCTGCAAATTGGCGACGGATTTGTGATTCAAACTCGTTTTGGGAAATAGTCCTACCTTGTTCTTTAGATTTAATGTTGATAGTAAGGGAAGCAGAATTGACCTCTTGTGAAGCAAATACAGTTTCTACAACGGGGTTTTCCAGAAAGACATTAGTTACTTGGGTGACTACCCTGTTGGTATCTTGCAATGTGGAACCGGGAGGAAGTTCTATATTGACCGTGGAAATGCCAATGTCACCACTATCAACTAAACCTTTGGGAATTAAGGGAACTAGCATTAAACTAGCGATAAAGAATGCCAAGGCAATACCCAGGGTTGTTAATCTGTGGCGTAATGCCCATTGTAAGGTAGATTTGTAGGGTTGGAAGCGACGATATGATTTTGGATTTTGCTTCCTTGGCTTCCCTGTTCCCTTGTTTGATTGATGTTGTAATAAATACGCCCCCATCATTGGTGTAACCATCCGCGCTACCATGGTGGAGAATACTGTAGCAGCGGAAACCGTGACAGCAAAGGGTTGGAAGAATTGACCGGGCACACCCCCCAAAAAGGCAACTGGTAGAAATACGGCAATAATTGTCGCCGAAGTAGCAATTACTGCTAAACCCATTTCTGCGGAAGAGTCAAAAGCAGCCTGTTTGGGATTTTTCCCCATTCCCAGGTGCCGTTCCATATTCTCAATTTCCACCACGGCATCATCCACCAAATTCCCCACTGCTAACCCTAATCCCAACAAGGTCATATTATTGAGGGTATAACCAAAGGCATATTGCACCGCAAAGGTGGGAATAATTGATAGGGGTAAAGTAACTGCCGTAATTAATGTTGCCCGCCAGTCCCGTAAAAACAGTAAAATTACTACCACCGCCAACACAGAAGCCACCAACAATTCATTCATGGTGCTTTCATAGGATTGACGGACGAAAGTAGCCCTGGTAAAAATTAACTCCAGTTTTACATCCCCAGGTAGGGTTTTCTCTAACTCTGCAACCGCTGCTTTCACCCCCTCTTCTACCGTCACCATCACGCTACCGGTACTGCGCAAAACTTGGAAACCCACCACCGGTTTATTATTCAAACGGGCACTTTGGCGGACATCTGCAAAGCTATCTTCTACGGTTCCCAAACTGGATAAGGGTACCGAACCCCCTCCAGGAAGGAGAATTTCGTAGGTTTTTAACACATTCACACTGGGGGCATTACCTAAGGTTCTAATGGTTTGTTCGCTACCACCAACCTCAGCCCGTCCTCCAGGAAGGTTAATATTTAATGCCCCAATTTGGTCATTGACTTGGGTAGCGGTAATCCCTAAAGATTCTAAACGGTCTGGGTTCAAATTAATACGAATTTCCCGGTCAACACCACCTACACGCTTAATTTGTGCCACACCCTCTACAGATAATAGGGCACGGCTGATAGTTTGGTCTACCAGGTTGCTTAATTCCTCCACCGACCGCTGATCGGAACTCACCACATAGGACATAATCGGACCGCCAGCGAATTCCAAACGCTGTACTATGGGGTCGTTAATATCCTGGGGTAAATTTTGGCGAATTTGGGCGATCGCATTGCGGACATCATTGGTGGCGCGATCTGTATTTGTCCCCAACACAAAATTAATGGTAGTATTAGAAACCCCATCGCTGACAGTGGAACGCAATTCATCAATATTCCCCAAACCAGCCACAGCATCTTCTATCTTTTTGGTGACTTGGCTTTCTAGTTCCGCTGGACCTGCACCTTCTTGCCTTACTGTCACTTGTACTACAGGAATATCAATATCGGGGCTGGTATCAATTCCGAGGGAATTAAAGGAAAACCAACCAAATACCGTTAAAACTAAAAATAAAACGATTGTGGGAATCGGTTTTTTTATTGACCACGCAGAGATGTTAAAAGACATGGAAAAAATCAATTAGGAGTTACAATGTAGGGGCGCAATACTTGCGCCCAAAATTTGGCAGGAAACAATTAGCTAATTACCAATGACCAATGACAAATAACCAATGACAAATGACTAAGGACTTTTCACCACCTTTACCTTGTCTCCATCTTTGAGATATCCTGCACCATCAATTACAACCTTGTCCCCTGCTTGCAAACCACTTTTGATTTCCACCTTGCCACCATTGAGAATTTCTCCCATTTTTACTTTCTGGGCACTAACGGTGTCTTGATCTGATAAAGTGAATGCGATCGCATTTCCATCGGGTTGGGGTAGTACTGCTTTTTGAGGCACCACCACACCCATAGCTGTATTGGTATTAATTGCTGCCCTGGCAAACATTCCTGGTTTCAGCAAGTCTGTGGATGGCAAATTAATTTTCACTGTCGCCTCTCGTTTGTTTTCGTTGACAATGGGTTCAATTTCTGTTATTTTTCCTTGCAAACGGATGCGACTATCTACATCAGAGGTAATTTGCACCGCTGCACCAATTTTCACCTGGGGTAATTGGATTGCAGGCACCTCTGCCCGTAATTCTAATCTACTGTCACGAATAATAGAAAACAGTTTTTGGCTTCCACCGACTACGGTAACTACCTGGGTTTGGGGTGGAACACCCGTCACATCCCCTACCCTTGCCAGTTTTTCGGCAATAATTCCCCCTACGGGGGCACGAACCAAAGTTTGGGACATCTGAGTTTTTAACTGCTGCAACCTCGCAGCGCTACTTTTGACATTAGCTTTGGCACTACTAATATTTGCTTGGGCAGTGCCAATATTTGCCTTGGCGCTGCTAACATTAGCTTGGGCGGTACGAATGTTCTCTTGTGCCACCCGCACTGCTTCCCTAGCGGTTGTTACTGTTGTCTGACGGGTATCTAATTCTTGCTGACTAATGGCACCGTTAGCAGCTAATTTCTCATAGCGACGCAAATTCTTTTCTGCTTCTTGTAACCTTGCTTGTGCTTGTGCCAAGTCAGCTTTCCTTTGCTGTACTATCGCTTGATTAGCAGTCACTGCTGCCTGTTTTGATGCTAAATCCGCTTGACGAGAAACAACATCTGCCTTTCTTGATTCCATATCTGCCTTTGCTTGGCTAATTTGGGTTTGGAGGATGGAATCATCTAGCACAGCTAAAATTTGACCTTTTTGAACATCATCTCCTTGATTCACAAGGATTTGCTTGATTTGCAACCCATTAGCTTGGGGCAATACTGGTATTAAATCCCGTGCTGCCACCGTACCTGTAACAGTAATATTACGAGTAATACGGGTAGTTTCTACTGGCGCAGTGGTAACTGTCATCGCTGGGGCAACTTCTGGTACACTTTCATTAGCAATAGCTTTATTCTCAGAACTTGGACGCTGACTAAATGCACCCATCCCCCCAATGGCGATGGTAGCCCCCAAACAAGTACCTACCAGTAACGGCATCAGCCAAGGGCTTTGCTTATCAGTGGATTTCTGATTTGAATCAGTTTCCTCAACCGCTATTGTCTGTTTTTTCCCGTTTTCTGAAGAATTTTCTTTGCCCACAGTGATGCCTCCGCTACCTACCCGAATATGATTCAGCGCTTTTGCTTAAAAAGTTTTGAATTTTATTACTTTATGTTAATTTTACTCAATTTTATTAGATTATAGGTGTAACATTAGTAATTTAAACCGTGAAAAAAGTCATGATTTTGTCAAAATAGCCTGTGGTTGGGGGTGCAACAGCACCGAGTAGGCATATACATGGATAATTAGAGAAACAAGTTCTGTGTATGGTTGTGTCTCTGGCAAAACAAGACTATCTAACTTGCTTTTAGGTTTCCCAAAACATCAACACAAAGCATCATATTCTCAACTTTGATATCACGCTAGATGTGTAGGTTGGGTTAAGGGACAGCGTAACCCAATAAGAACTTATTCTCCATAGCTTGCTTCTTTGTTCCCAGGAGGAATTTTCTAAGGGTAGCAGTGAAGCTATGGTGCGGGTGTCTACCTGATGTCAACCAAACCTAGAATATAGCGGTTTTGGATTGAGTGTAGACGCGCAGAGGCTTTCCGTAGGGTACTACATAAATTGGCGTTGCATAAATGCGGTATGATTTTGATGTTTTTGTGGGATGGGCATCTTGCCTGATCTTGCCCGTCCCTTGTATTTATGAGGCAGGCAAGATGCCTGCACCACAAGAATCATCTCTTAATTCAGCAATGCCCATAAATTTTACCTCACCCCTCACCCCTAACCCCTCTCCCAATGGGAGAGGGGGAAAACACAGGGGGAAAAACACAGGGGGAAAAACACAGGGGTGGCTTTGGTTTTGGGGTGAAGTTCTGATTGTATTCCATAAGCGTGAAATTCGCTATATTTCCTGATTTACAACGAGTTGAGAATAGTATTCCTTGATGCGCTGTTCGTCTTCTAACCAGGTATGTATGAGTTCATCAGAAAATTTTGCTGCTTTCATTCCCCTGTTTGAGATGGATTATAGAGACAGATGGGACTTGATATCAGTGTCATCCCAACTTAAAGCGATCGCACCTGATGAATAATTATTTTCTCAAGATGCATCCCAATCAGATGTGTTTATAATCTCAAGGTTTTTACCCAAGTATATTTACTCAATTATTTGGTTACAAATCATCAACCTGTTACCATTAAATAGCCCAATTAACTGATGCCAACCAGTTGTGTAGATTGTTCTCTTTCAACGTGAGATACACCTTCGACTCTACGTAAAGCATCAATGTTCGACGGATCGCACTCACCAGTGATGATTCCCAATTGCTGCATTAATTGTTTTGTGTATAAGCCTGCTGATTGTAACTTTTGAACCACCCCAGAAAAACTATCCATGTGTTCATCATCAATGGAAATCAGCAAAGGAATTGGTTTATTGTGTACTAACATTTTTACTCCAGATACAGTAAGGCTATAGTATTAAGCATATAGGTTAAATCTTATCAGTGTCTAGAGTACCAGTATCATTAATAACCTGCACTAGTCCACAGCCCACATCTACAGCGTCTAGGGGTAATTTTTGAGCTTGTTTAACTAGTAAGTTCCAGAGATTACGTCCTTTGGCTTTGGCTTTGGTTGCTTCAACGTAAAGAGCTGCAATTCCAGCGACGTGGGGTGCTGCCATGCTTGTACCACTATCAGTTTTGTATTTAGTTGTCATCAGCCAAGTGGAATGAATATTAACTCCCGGTGCAGCAATGTCGATTTGCTTGGCTTGGGTATGGCTAGCGCGATTGCAGAAATCAGCCACTTGGAATTGAGAATTTACAGCACTTACAGCCATAATTGATGGACAGTTGGCTGGGTGGGAAATGGGATTGTGGATACCCTCAGTGCGATCGCTATCATTGCCAGCAGCAGCTACTATGAGAGTACCATTTTGTAGGGCACGTCGAGCAGCAGTTTCAAATACTCTCGAATACTGTTGTCCACCAATCAGTATAGACGCTCCTAAGGACATAGAAACAATCTGACAACCGTTGCTAATTGCCCATTGAATACCCGCTAAAATTTGACCATCAGTTCCCTTACCTTTATTGTCTAAAACTTTACCCACATAAATTTCTGCATCATAAGCGATGCCATAGCGGGGAAGAAGCGGGGTATTATGGGAACCACAAGCAATACCTACACAATGGGTGCCATGTCCGTGTTCGTCTTGTACCTCTTCGTTATCCACGAAAGATTTACTGATAATTTTCCGTCCTTTAAAGTCAGGATGGTTCAAGTCTAAACCTGTATCTAATACTGCAATTTTAACCCCACGACCACTAAAAGGAGAATGAATCACTTTTGTCGCTTCTAGTCCCCATGTTGATGGAGTATGGGAGATTTTTGGCTCTAATTCCCCTAAGCCGATACTAGGGAGAGCATACACTACCCTTTCTGGCTCAATTGCTAACATAGGATTATGACCAATGCTAGCCGCTCCCAAAGAATGCAATTGTTGTGGATCGAGGGTGATGACTCCTACACCCAAATTATCTAAAATTAAATTCTCTGTATTGTTTAGCTGTTGCCGATTCACGGCACTTGCTGTAAAGTCAGATGCTCTTGCAATACTGGTAATCCCAGCAAAATTACTGAGGCTACGGATTCCTTCGTTAACGTGATCCTTACGAAATAAGACTAAGTACTTTCCTGTACTCTCTGACTCTCCATTAGATAAATTAAAACCACTCATTATAAGTATATCCTCTTAAAAATATGCTTTTGGTACTATATTAAATTAATCTGGAAGATGTAAGCGCACCACAAGGGGGAAGTAATAAGTAATAAGTAATTAAATCCCCTCGCCATGAATGGAAGAAACACTATTTTCTTACTCCCTAACCCCTAACCCCTAACCCCTAACCCCTGTGTTTCTTAGGAGGTAATCCTACTTGTTTCCTTGAACTGGATCATTTACCCTTACATTTTGTCTGGAGTTATTAACACTTGTACTGAGGAGGTGTAACTATTAAACTTTTTTCTTGCTAAAACTTACCAAACCTCTTCATATATGCTATAGCTAAAATGTACATGTTTGGAAAGGTTTGTGAGTAAAACATATGTCAGCCCGAAAGAAGCGGCTAAATTCTACGGCGTCAGTATCACAACGCTTAGAAGATGGGACAAAGAAGGAAAACTTGATTCAATCAGAACACAAGGAAACCAAAGGCGATTTTGTATCCAAGAGTCAAAAAAACCGGAGGACAAGCCCACTGTCTGTTATGCAAGAGTCTCTACACATTCCCAAACAGATGACCTTGAAAGACAGATTGAGTTTTTACGCCAAAGCTACCCGTCAAGCACCATCGTTAGTGAGGTTGGGTCAGGACTCAATTTTAAACGGAGAAAGTTTCTCAAAATATTGGAACAAATATACAGGTCTGATATCTCAACATTTGTCGTCGCTTATTCCGATAGAGCAGTCCGATTTGGATTTCCTCTTATTGAATGGTTATGCAAGCAGTCCAAAGTTAAACTCGTGGTTCTCAACCAACGTAAGCTATCTCCAGAGTCAGAACTCGTTGAAGATATTTTGTCCATCCTCCATTGCTTCAGTGCAAGGTTATATGGACTTAGAAAGTACAAAAACAAAGTCACCAAAGAAATACAAAACAAAACCTCGGAACCAGACCAAGAAATTGACACCAAACAGTGTCAAGAAGTTACGGGTGTTTCCTTGTAAAGAACTGCATAGAATCTGGAAGCAATGGTTGAATGCTTATCGTTGGATATATAACTGGACAATTGCAACTTTAAAATCTGGTTCCAAATCATCAACCTACGATTTGCAAAAACAAGCCAGAGAAAGTGATAAGCCAGATTGGGTCAAAGAATTACCTGGTCATCAGATGCAAGAAGCCGTAGCAGATGCTGTTGACGCTTACAAACAAGCAATAACAAATAAAGGTCACGCAAAATTTAAATCTTGTCGCCAAACCAGCCAAGTTATCAAATTTAAAGCCGGAAATTTTCAAAATGGTACTTGGTACGCAACTAAAACTAAAGGCACAACTTTTAGAACGCCGCAGGATTTCCCCAAAGAATGTATTTATGGTACTCAACTAGTTTGGGTAAAAGGTGCATGGTATGGGATATTTCCAGAGTATGTAGAACCTAGTTTGACTTGCGCAGATAAAGTGATAGCGATTGACCCTGGAGTTAGAACATTTGCTACTTGTTATGACGGTTGTCGCATTATTGAAGTAGGAAACAATGATATGGGGAGAATTCAAAGGTTATGCTTTTATTTGGATAAGTTGATCAGCAAAATAGACTTAAGCGCTAGTAAAACACAGCGACGAGCTATGAGAAAATCCGCTCACAAATTACGCATTCGCATTCAGAACTTAATCAAAGAGTTGCACAATCAATTAGCTAGTTTCTTGGTCAATAATTACAAATTGATTTATTTGCCAACATTTGAAACCTCAAATATGGTCGTTAAATCCAAAAGAAAGCTGAGGAAGAAAACAGCTAGAAACATGCTTACTTGGAGCCACTACAAATTTCAACAGCACTTAATTCAGATGGCTCAGCGCAGAGGTGTTTTAGTGGTTTTGTGCAACGAGTCTTACACAAGCAAAACTTGTCCAGAATGCGGTCACATTCACGAGAAATTGGGTGGAAACAAAAAATTCCAATGCCCTAACTGTAGCTATACTGCTCACAGGGATTGGAATGGCGCTCGAAACATTATGATTCGAGCTTTGTCGGCAACAACCATCGATATTAGCGATGCCATACAGGTCTTACCTGCTTCTGAGCAGGTTTGTACAGGTTAAATGTTGCACTACTAATGACCCTTCGATGCTAATAGTAGAATAAAGTACAGACAGAGCTGCATGGAAGGGAGGAAGGGAAATTGGATGAACTGAGGGCGGTACTAGAACTGGCGACTGAAGAAGAATTGCAAGACCTAACAGCAATTTTATTTAGTCGCAAGTTCAATCCCCTAGACTATGTTCAAACACCTGAACCGATAGAAGTACAAAGTCAAGGTCGTCAAGCTTGGCTAGATGCCCTAGAGGAGCGTTTTCGCTTTTTGGCGGCGGATGGGGTGACGGTATTGCGCGGGCGTACCAACGAAGTTACTTACCGTCAAGCGTTAATTCAAGTGTGTAAATATTTGAAAATACCTTATTGTGATGATTTAACAACTGTTGATTTAGAAGCGGAAATATTTTTATATCTGCTGGGAAGAGTGTGGAAAAAACTCCCAGAAGCAGAAAAGCAAAAATTAACTGCCCGGGTACAGCATCATTTGGCAAAATCTGAACTCAAACAACCCCTACCATTGTCATTGCAACGCGATCCTTTGGGATTGCTTTTCAAAGGTGGTAGTGCCTTAGCTATTACCTCTGTTTTGCAACCATTATTGCTGCAACAAATTGCCCGTCAATTTGCAATTCACTTTGCTAGTTATCAAGTTGCCAAACAAGCCGCAATTCAAGGGGGAAAAGCAGCCGCAGGACAGTTTCAAAACTATGTGGCAGTGCAAATGGCACGGCGAGGAATGGCTGTCAGTGCAGCGCGTTATGGCGCAGCCCGTAGCATATTTGCCTTTGTTGGTCCAATGATGTGGACTTGGTTTTTTGTTGATTTGGGTTGGAGAGCGATCGCCACTAACTACGGTCGAATTATACCTACCATCTTTGCCTTAGCCCAAATTCGCCTGACCCGTGCCGAATGTTGGGAAGCAGCTTAAGTAGGGGCGGGGTTTCTTTCCCCGCCCTAGGGTTTCCCCGCTCTAGGGTTTCCCCGCCCGAAAATATAAAAAACAGGCAAAATGCCCATTCCACAAAACTATTAAAATCATCCCACATTTATGCAACACCAAATATCTCTATTCAACAAGTAAAATTAACACTACAAACATTTTAAATGTTGAATCATCTTGCCCGAATCATCAGACTTTCATGTTGAACTCAGACGCAAATTTAATTTATTGTTTCGTTGCAAATATCTCTTATGCAAGTACACCAAACGACAACATTTTACATTGTCAAGAAATCATCACATAAAAATTGGCAGGGTAAACCAAGGACTTCTCTCATCTTAGCACAAAAATGCAGGTTGTAACCCTTGAAATTCCGTGCCCTAGGCGCAAACTATTTTTTTCAGATTTGAGGATTTTGACGCAAGAAAGCACTTTTTTGTCAAGATTATAAAACTGTACTATCACTAATTAGATTTTATTTGTCTATGATGATGCTTAAACCTGTTCTGGTGAGGGTTTGAGTCAATTGCCTAAGAGCAAACCCATCATACTTTTTGCTAATGTCAAGAAATCATCATCTAAAAATTGGCAGGGTAAACCCACCGTCTCTTTCATCTTAGCACAAAAATGCAGGTTGTAACCCTTGAAATTCCGTGCCCTAGGCGCAAACTATTTTTTTCAGATTTGAGGATTTTGACGCAAGAAAGCACTTTTTTGTCAAGATTATAAAACTGTACTAT
>JASJCY010000293.1 GCA_030065825.1 Nostocaceae cyanobacterium
TATCAAATCAAGCATAATTTACTTTCCAATTATCTAATTGAGCAGCTAAAACGCCCAGATATTATGATGTCTCCTGTGTAGCTTTTTATGCGCTCGGTGCGCGAAGCGCACCATTGCTTGTGCCAGTTGCGTAAGTCCTGAATTAGAAGAAAAATCCCAAAAATGAAATTGGGGATTCAAGTTAGTCTTCCATGAGAAAATCCCACAATCAAGCATGAAAATATCTCTTCCCGACTGCCCACTGCCGAGTCTACATCGTCAGGTTAGCGGTGGGAGGATATTAACAAATGCATAATCTTATGCTTACCACAAATTAACGCGTTTAATATAGATTACATTAATGAATTTGTGCTAATCGGTTATATTCTGCTCCTGGATTATATTACTTCCCCACCCGCAGTTCTTCGACGCTCATTTATCAGTATAATACCTGAGTGTAAAGCTTCCAGACGACTTGGAACCTCATTTTCAGTTAACAATTGTTTCAATACTCTCAAACGTTGCAACCTATCCTTGACTGTACCAGTTGCCCCCACCAGAAATACAGCACGACGTTTTTCAAAGGCTTCTTTGACCATATTTTCAATCGCCAAAGAAGCAGTAACCCCAATATGGGGAACATCACTCAGTTCCAAAATCAGGACATCATAGTCTTCTACAATTGACATGCGTCGAGAAATTGACTTTGCTGCCCCAAAACTCATGGGTCCACCAAGGTAACACAGCAAAATGCGACCATTTGCCTGTTTGAGCAACTCTTCTTCTTCCGGACTCAATTTTAGTTGCTCTGTGGGTGCTGTAACTGCTTTAACTTTATCTGCTTGCAAGTCCGACAGACGTTTGAGTGTAAACAGATTAGCAAGGAAAACCCCCACCGCAACCGCTGTAATCAGATCGACAAATACAGTCATCAACAACACTAGATACATCAATAGTGTTGCCCGCAGGGATATTTTATGGGCACGTTTGAGGAAACTCCAGTCGATAATATCAATGCCCACCTTAATTAAAATCCCAGCTAAAACAGCATGGGGGATATTTTCAGTTAACTTTCCCGCACCCAAGACAATCACTAATAGCACCAAAGCATGAACTATCCCCGATAAAGGTGTCTTCCCCCCAGCACGGACATTAATCACCGTTCTCATGGTTGCCCCAGCACCAGGAAGTCCCCCAAATAACCCAGCAAATAGGTTACCAATGCCTTGTCCAATCAACTCGCGGTCAGAATTATGCTGAGTGCGAGTAATATTATCTGCCACCAGGGAAGTTAACAAAGAGTCGATTGCCCCTAGGGTTGCCAGCATCAGACTATAGCGAATCATATCTTGGATTTGCTCTTTGCCAAACATAGGCAAGTGCAGCTTGGGCAAACCCGTGGGAATTTCGCCAATGATGTCGATATTGCTATTGGGAAATACAAACACCGAAACTAGAGTACAAATGATTAACGCTAATAATGGTGCTGGTAAGATGCGATTCAGCTTTGGGGGAGAGGCAAACACGATTATCAGGGTGAGAATCCCCAGTCCTGTGGCTATCGGGTTAAAACTGTTGACGAAGGTGGGTATATTGCGCAAGGATTCAATGGCGTTTGCAGAGGTTTCGTGCCCCAGAAACGGTCCAATTTCCAGCAGGATAATAATAAAGCCAATCCCAGACATAAAGCCGGAGATGACCGTATAAGGTATGAGGGTAATGTATGTTCCTAGTCGTAACACTCCAAACAGAATTTGCAATAAGCCACCCAGCATAACTACAGTAAATGCCATTGCCAGACCTGTTTCTTGGTCTGGACTTTTAGCAATTATTGCCGTAAATACCGTTGCCATCACCACCGTCATTGGACCTGTAGGACCAGAAATCTGAGAAGGGGTTCCTCCAAATGCAGCCGCAAACAAACCGGTGCAGATAGCACCATATAGCCCTGTAATTGCCCCCGCACCCGATGAAACCCCAAACGCTAGCGCTAACGGTAGAGCTACAATAGCAGCAGTGACACCACCAAATAAATCACCACGTAGATTCTTGAAATGTAAGCCGTTAACCAGTTGCATAGGGGTGAAAGAATTTCCTATTTTAGATTTTAGATTTTAGATTTTATATTGCCCCACAACATCATAAATTTAGGGCTTTGAAACTGTTTTTTTAGATTTTGGATTTTAGACTTTTTCCTGAATCCAAAATCTCAAATGGAGAGGATAAGTAATTATGCCCAAAATCCCTTAATAATGGCTAAATAAACAGGAATGCCTACAATAATATTAAAAAGGAAAGTCAGCGCCACAGCCATTGAGATATATAAATTAGAGTTTGCTTCTGGTATTTTACATCTTGCACCATTTTCAACAAGAGCAAAATAACCAGATTTATTAAGGAAAAATAAAGGTTTTTAACTCTAGCCATTCTCAATAAACCCCCTTGATCACCGTGATGCAAGATATCAGGTATAGTCATGCCTATGACACCGAGAACAGCTATGTAGAAAGCCCTAGCACACAGGACTGCAAACAATAGAATCAGGCATCCCCTAAAGACATGCCAATTAAGTTTGCCATAAATATAGCAATTATGCCTAATTTCACCTCAAAGAAAATCTTTCTTATCAATGTTTTTGTAGAACTCCAACAAATAAATTCTCCTTCATCCCCCTTGTTGGATGTCCGCCTAATTAACCTTTGACAGATGGAACGCCCATCCCAGTCTTTGTCATCAACAAATACTTTTTTATTTGCAACCTTGGACGTAACAAATAACGGGTAATTCTTTGATTATCCAAACCCATTAATTAACTAGAATATTTACTAATTACTAGAGAAAATCAAATGTGTAATTTTAGTTTTATAAGAGATGTAAAAACTATTTCAATTCAGCAATAAATTATAAAAACTTTACGGTTTTTGATTTGGTAAAGTCTTATATTTTCATCACTTAAATGATATAATTATATATTTTGAATAATAGAAGCAAGTAATATATAGGTATCTATGCCCATGACTACAGGAAGAGGGAGTGCGATCGCTAATCTACCCCCAACTGTTGAGGCGAAAATTTTGACCTTCCCTAGCCATGAATCTTTTACTGTGACTGAATCCACAGAGTGTCTTAAATTTAGTTAATTTTTTTTTAACATTTTTATTATAAAGTATTATAGTAATTTATATTGCCACGGGCGCAAAGCT
This sequence comes from Nostocaceae cyanobacterium, assembly GCA_030065825.1. Classification (GTDB taxonomy): domain Bacteria; phylum Cyanobacteriota; class Cyanobacteriia; order Cyanobacteriales; family Nostocaceae; genus JASJCY01. Next base: position 3,183 of record JASJCY010000293.1, read on the forward strand.
TTCCTATGCTTAATTTTGGGAATGCTTTATGACATCAAAATAAGCATTGCCGTCAAAATTTTCGCTCGCTTTATTAAACTGCACTGAATTTGTTAGGAGTCCTGCGATGCCAATTGCGGTTGGAATGATTGAAACAAAAGGTTTTCCAGCGGTAGTAGAAGCTGCTGATGCGATGGTGAAAGCTGCTCGTGTTACCCTGGTAGGCTATGAAAAAATCGGTAGTGCTCGTGTAACCGTGATTGTCCGGGGTGATGTATCAGAGGTTCAAGCCTCAGTAGCTGCGGGTATTGAAGCCGCAAAAAGAGTAAATGGTGGTGAGGTGGTATCTGACCACATTATTGCTCGTCCCCACGAGAACCTAGAATACGTCTTACCGATTCGATACACCGAAGCTGTGGAACAGTTCCGCACGTAGCGACTTGAAAATGCTGGGATTTTGGATTTTGGATTAGCCCGATAGAGCGGGGATAGGGTGAAAAAATAGACAAAGCGTGATTTTTGTATAGTTTTGCCGTGAATGCGGTTATGAAAACCCAGAAAAATCTACAATCTAAAATCTAAAATTCTTGCTGGGGTTAGGATTCAATCACTTGTGATCAACTTTGCTTGTGTTTATTTGTTGGAAGCACCTTTAAGGAATAAAAATAATGTCAATTGCAGTGGGAATGGTGGAAACTCTGGGTTTCCCAGCGGTAGTAGAAGCTGCTGATGCGATGGTAAAAGCTGCCCGCGTCACTTTGGTAGGTTATGAAAAAATCGGCAGCGGTCGCGTTACAGTAATTGTGAGAGGAGATGTATCGGAAGTACAAGCTTCTGTAGCAGCAGGAGTTGATAATGTCAAGCGAGTCAATGGTGGACAAGTATTATCTACCCATATTATTGCTCGTCCTCATGAGAACCTAGAGTATGTGCTGCCAATTAGATATACAGAAGACGTAGACCAATTCCGGGAGAATGTTACCAACATTCGTCCTATTAGAAGACCGTAAACAGTAGTAATGCAAATTGCTAAAGTTAGGGGCACAGTAGTTAGCACTCAAAAAGATCCAAGTCTTAGAGGTGTGAAACTACTGTTATTACAATTCATAGACGAATCAGGCAATATCCAACCAGAATATGAGGTAGCTGCCGATAATACTGTGGGTGCAGGAGTAGATGAATGGGTGCTAGTCACTCGTGGCAGTGCCGCACGTCAAATTCCAGGTAACCTCGAACGCCCTGTAGATGCAGCAGTAGTGGCGATCATTGACACAGTTTATGTTGAAGATCGCCTGATTTACAGCAAAAAAGACCAATATCGATAGTCAAAAAAGTCAGGAGTTAGGAGTTAACTCATAACAGAGGAGGAATCTCGCAATGGCAGTCCGCAGCATAGCAGAAGCGGCGCCCCCAACCCCATGGTCAAGAAATTTAGCTGAGCCAACAATCGATGAAAGTGCTTTTATACACTCGTTTTCCCATGTGATTGGGGATGTACGCATAGGAGCAAATGTAATTGTTGCGCCCGGAACTTCGATTAGGGCAGATGAAGGCGCGCCTTTCTATATCGGTGAAAACACTAATATACAAGATGGTGTTGTTATACATGGCTTGGAGGAAGGTCGGGTAATTGGCGATGACCAAGAAGAATACTCGGTATGGGTAGGTCAAGATACATGTATTACCCACATGGCTCTAATTCATGGACCATGTTATGTGGGTGATAACTGCTTTATCGGCTTTCGTTCGACCGTATTTAATGCCAGAGTTGGTGATGGCTGTATCGTCATGATGCACGCTTTAATCCAAGATGTAGAAATTCCCCCTGGTAAATACGTACCTTCTGGAGCAGTAATTACAACTCAGCAACAAGCAGATCGTCTGCCGGATGTACAAGCAGAAGATAAGCATTTTGCCCATCATGTGGTTGGAATTAATCAAGCGTTGCGGGCAGGTTATCTCTGTGCTGCGGACAATAAGTGTATTGCACCCCTTCGCAATGAAATAGTTAAATCTTCCTATACAGAAAAAGCTGTTAACGGTAAACAAAGGAGTAGTGACGTGTCTAGTAGTAGCTTGGGTGCAGAGACTGTAGAACAGGTGCGTTATCTATTGTCTCAAGGGTACAAAATTGGTACAGAACATGTAGATAAGCGGCGATTCCGTACCGGAACTTGGCAAAGTTGCTCACCCATTGAAGCCAGATCCATAGGAGAAGCGATCGCCGCTTTAGAAGGTTGTCTGGCAGAACACAGTGGCGAGTACGTGCGTCTATTTGGCATTGACACCAAACATAAAAAGCGGGTATTAGAGACCGTTATTCAACGTCCAGATGGTAAAGTAGCAGCGCCAGCTAGTAACTTTAGGGCGACCGCAGCCCCTGCACAAAAGAGCAGCTACAGTAGCTACAACGGCAATGGGAATGCTGCTAGCAGCGGCGCACTGGATGCTGAAACCATCAGTCAAATTCAACAATTATTGGCGGGTGGTTACAGAATTGGTACAGAACACGTAGATCAGCGCCGCTTCCGCACCGGAACTTGGCAAAGCTGTTCCCCCATTGAATCAACTTCTACCAATCAAGTAGTTGCCGAATTAGAAGACTGTATGCGTAACCATCAAGGGGAGTATGTACGCCTGATTGGTATCGATCCCAAAGCTAAACGACGCATATTAGAAACCATTATTCAACGTCCCGATGGTGCAGTTGGTGGTTCATCTGGGACAAGGGTCGCAACTGCCACAGCAACAGCATCGGCACCAAGAACTTCCGCAGCAGTGGGCAGTACTCGCTTAAATTCCGAAGTTGTGGAACAGGTACAACAGCTACTAGCGGCTGGGTATCAAGTCAGCGCCGAACACGTAGATAAGCGCCGCTTCCGCACTGGTTCTTGGGCAAGTTGCGGACAGATTCAGGCAAATTCCACCAGAGAAGCGATCGCCACCTTAGAAACTCATTTAAGTGAATATCCAGGGGAATACGTGCGGGTAATTGGTGTCGATCCCAAAGCCAAGCGTCGAGTATTGGAGATGATTATTCAACGTCCGTAATCCAGTTAGGAGGTGAGGAGTTTGTAGGGGCGCAAAGCTTGCGCCCACCATGGGCACAGGCGCGAAGTCTGTAGGGGCGCAAAGCTTGCGCCCACCATCCGCAAAGCTTGCGCCCACCATCCGCAAAGCTTGCGCCCACCATCCGCACAGGGGCGGAGTTTGTATCATAACTCCCCGCCTCTGCCGTGAAGGAAACCACAAGGGTTACCCCTACTCATAACTCATAACTCTTAACTCCTCACTCTTAAGTTCATAGTTCTTCCGGCTTCCGAGGTAAAAATTTCCATGTCTATGCCGCCACTGCGCTTAGGTCATAATTTTGAGTCTTACATCAGTGGCGAGGTGATTATTCATGCGAGTGCAATAGTAGCACCAGGGGTAATACTACAAGCAGCTCCCAATAGTAAAATCATCATTGGTTCAGGGGTTTGTATTGGTATGGGTTCAATCCTCATAGTTGAAGAGGGAATCCTAGAAATAAAAGCAGGAGCAAACCTAGGGTCTGGTTTTCTGATGGTTGGTAAAGGTACAATAGGAGCAAATGCTTGTATTGGTTCTGCAACCACCGTGTTCAATTGTTCTGTTCAACCAGGACAAGTAGTTGCACCTGGTTCAATTCTAGGAGACACCAGTCGGCGTATTTCTGAATCTGTAGCGGTGACTGATAATACCAATAATCTGGAAGCATCTACAAATGAAACCCCTTCTGTTAGCCCACAAGAGTCGAAAGCAGAAGAAGTGGTGAATGAGGAACCAATAGAAACTGGAAATGATTCTCAAGCAGTTTCTGAATCTTCCCCAGAAGCCGAACCTGCTCAAAACTCAAAACCTAGCACTCAAGATACAGAAACACCTGCACCCGCCACTGAATCTTCCGAATCTTCCGAAAATTTTGGCGCTCATATATATGGGCAAACTAGTATACAACGCCTGTTAGTGACATTGTTTCCCCACAGGCAACCCTTGAGCGAACCCTTATCTGACGAGGAATCTGAGTAAAGTGTTAATTGTAAGTTGTTAATTTGATTACCCTGGAGAATGAATATGGAGGCATACAATCAACACTCTCTTAGCACTGCCCAAGCATCGCCTCGTCGAGATACCCTCAAGGGAACTGCCTTAGGAATGGTATCTACTCTGAGCTTTCCTGCTATAGTTGGCACGGCGGACATGATGCTAAAATCTGCTGGAGTGCATCTGATTGGCTATGAAAAGATTGGTAGCGGTCACTGTACTGCTATTGTGAGGGGAGGTATTGCCGATGTCCGCTTAGCGGTGGAAGCTGGAGAATCAACTGCTAAACAGTTCGATCAATTTGTTTCTAGTTCCGTTATTCCTCGTCCTTTTCCTAACTTAGATGTCATTTTGCCCATTACACGCTTAAGCATATTTGCGGAAGAAGGCACTTATAGCCGCCTCAGTAACCAAGCAGTCGGTTTGGTGGAAACTAGGGGCTTCCCGGCGATGGTAGGGGCTGCTGATGCCATGCTTAAGGCTGCGGATGTGCAATTAGCAGCATATGAAAAAATTGGTTCTGGTTTGTGTACAGCCATAATTCGTGGTTCTGTGGCAAATGTGGCAGTTGCGGTAGAAGCTGGAATGTATGAAGCAGAACGAATTGGGGAATTGAATGCGGTAATGGTGATTCCTCGACCCCTGGATGAATTAGAGCAAACTCTACCAGTAGCAAGTTGTTGGGTAGAAGAACGTCAACCAGTCAGGTTGCCATTGAACATTAAGGAGGAAATTGGAGAAGTCGAGTTAGTTGAGTTACCGGATTTGCAAAAGTTACCTGTAAAAGTCATTTCCACAGAAGAACTTTAATTGTCGATAAATTTGGAAAAAAACGTTGTACACACCCGGGGTAAGGTTAGTGCAACGTTATCTGGAAGGCATCTTTACGCTTTGCTTGTCTTTATTAATATTAACTTGTTAATTGCATAAGTAAAATACCTATATTTTGATTGGCTGCATAGATTTTAATCTATGGAATTATGGTTGGTGGGGGTTATCTTCTAGATAGCCTCGGAATTAATTCCGAGGCTAATAGACAAAGTCTACTAAAGTAGACTAAAAATCTTATATAGTCGTCTTGAGACGACTTTGTCTATGAGAGTGGGATTTAAATCCCAGGGGATTTCTAACAATCTTGTATAGTCGTCTTGAGACGACTTTGTCTATGAGACTGGGATTTCCATAGCCGGGGAAAATGGTGAATTGAACTTTCAATTTGCACTATTCTCGACAAGGACAAAGAAACCAGGTTTCTAAACCAAACAAAAATTATGATTTTACAGGTCAATATTCCTAAGAAACCGGGTTTGTGAAGGGTTATCTTCTAGATAGCCTCGGAATCAATTCCGAGGCTAATAGACAAAGTCTACTAAAGTAGACTAAAAATCTTATATAGTCGTCTTGAGACGACTTTGTCTATGAGAGTGGGATTTAAATCCCAGGGGATTTCTAACA
>JASJCY010000067.1 GCA_030065825.1 Nostocaceae cyanobacterium
ATTCGATACTCCACCCATAGAAACCCGGTTTCTCCCTCACCCATAGACTTAAGAATTACTTTATAAATGGTCTCTAAGTAATAAGTAATAAGTAATAAGTAATAAGTAATAAGAGGTTATTTATAAAGTAAACCTAAGACCTAAGAAACCGGGTTTCTTTGAGACTAAGTACGATGCGAATTCGATACTCCACCCATAGAAACCCGGTTTCTCCCTCACCCATAGACTTAAGAATTACTTTATAAATGGTCTCTAAGTAATAAGTAATAAGTAATAAGTGTTTTGGTTTTCCCACAGATTTTTTCGTTCACCCCCCATTACCAATTACCCATTACCAATTACCCATTACCAATTACCCATTACCAATTACCAATTACCAATTACCAATTACCCATTACCAATTACCAATTACCAATTACCAATTACCCATTACCAATTACCCATTACCAATTACCCATTACCAACTCAAAAATCAACAATATGTTTCACAAAATTTTAGTTGCAATTGACAAGACAGACATGGGACAACAAGTTTTCGATGAAGCCTTATTTTCAGCGAAAGCAATGGGTGCAAATTTAATGTTACTGCATGTGTTATCTCCCTTCGATGAACAATATCTGCAACCCATGTTTTTGGAAATGGATAGTCCATACCCCAGTTTGCAAATGGAAGCTGTGAAAAAGTATAGGCAGCAGTGGGAAGAATTAAAACAAGAAAGATTAGATTGGTTGCGATCGCTCACTGAAGAAGCAACCAATGTTGGGATTGTAACTGAATTTACTCAAAATATTGGCGATCCAGGTAAGGTGATTTGCGAACAAGCCAAAAGTTGGGATGCTGATCTAATTATCCTTGGTCGTCGGGGTTTGAGTGGACTGAGTGAGTTTTTCTTGGGTAGTGTCAGCAATTATGTATTACATCATGCTCACTGTTCCGTGCTGACATTACAAGCAAATAATTAAAAATTAAAAATTAAAAATTGGTAACTCCACGCTTGGTGGGTGCAAGCTTTGCACCCCTACAAACTCTTTGCCTCATAATTCATAAAGCTCACAAGTTTCTCATATTTTCTATGTAAATTGTAAGTAAATTCTCTTCAAGGATAAATAAATAGGGAGTTGGAAATCAAATGTATCAGTAAATTAACGGAGGTGACTATGAAGAGACTTGTCACAATTACAACTATTTTAGCACTAAGCCTGCTGTCTGCTTATCCTGCGATCGCTCACCCAAGAATTGATGGAGGTGGAGGTGGGGGCTATTGTGCTTGGGGAAGTTCTTACCACAGGATGTACGACCAGCAAACTGTAAAAACCATTACTGGGGAAGTGGTGGATGTAGACTATACTAGCTCAGGTAGAGGTAGAGGTAGAGGTAGAGGCATGTATGGGGGTGGCGTGCATTTACGCATCAAAACCTCCCAAGAAGAGATTCCCGTTCATTTGGGTCCCAGATGGTATATGGAACAACAGGACATGCAGATTCAAGTAGGAGACAAAATTGAGGTCAAAGGTTCCCAGATTACCTATGATGGACAGTCTACCATGATTGCAGGGGAAATCAAAAAAGGCGATCGCCTGCTGAAATTACGTCATTCAGATGGCGTCCCATATTGGGCTGGTAGGGGAAGATGGTATTAAACGGGATTTATTTATTGATAGTTACAGATAAGGATAAAAAGGAGCAAACCCATGGAAACTAAGCGCAGCCAAGCATTGTTAGCCCTGATGGAAATTCCCCCCGGTTATGTTAATATTATGGGTTATGTGGATGAATCGGAAGTTAATGGTCCTGGCTGTCGCGCAGTGGTGTGGGTACAAGGCTGTCTGCGGGAATGTCCTAGCTGCTTTAATCCAGAATCTTGGTCATTTGAAATTAAAGAACTAGTTTCTGTTGATACTTTAGCGTCAAAAATTATTAGTAATAAACGCAATACCGGGGTGACCTTCTCTGGTGGAGAACCGTTTTGGCAAGCACCTGCTTTGGCACAATTGGCTGGGAAAGTTAAAGCTGCGGGATTGAGTGTAATGTCTTTTACCGGGTTCACTTTAGAGCAACTGCAATCGGAATATGCCCCCGCAGGTTCCCAAGAATTGCTGGAACAGTTAGATATTCTTATAGATGGACCATTTGTGGAGTCTTTAGCAATTAACGATCCCAACTCCCCGGTATCTTCCAGCAATCAGCGGGTTCATATTTTGAATCCCGCGTTTCAAGACCAGATTACCTGGGCAAGCGACCAAATTGAAGTGCATATTATGAAAGATGGTAGCCGGATTGTCACTGGTTATCGCGGTTGGATGGAGTAGAAATCCTTGGAAACTGGGTAATTTCAGAATATTAACCCGTGAAAATCCTCATTTTTAGTTAGTTTATAAACCCCGGCAGTCGCTATAACTTTGGGAACCAAAAACGGACAGTTTGCACAAGTCACCGAAACCCACTCATGCAACTGTCCTCCGCAACGCGCTGCCTCGCTTTCTTGGTGCTTGCCCTTGAATGGTGCAAAATATGAAGAAATCCAACATGTACAAGGGAGAGGTTTCAACTACTCCCTTCCCGTTGCAAGATTATTTACATTACCCACAAATCCAAATAGGACTTACGCAAGCGTCACAAAATAATGACAACTGGCACACATACTTAAATTTGATGTCAAAGCTTATAAACTTTGATTCATAAGCATGTTTAGCCAAATACAAGCAAATAAATCCTATGTGACAGTTTTAAGAAAAATGTGCCAGTTGCGTAAGTCCTGTCCAAAGTAAAACGAACTTTTTACGTTTACAATACTTCTCTAGTAAGTTTTGCCATGCTAGCTTTTTCTTAATAGGAAAAACCGGAAAGTGACAGAAGAGGGTTAGAATACAAAACTATGAGTAAAAATCTTTCCATTTTTGGATTTTATCACGTAAATATTTGGGTTTTTGATTGAAATCATTGCCGAGACAAAAATGATAACCAGTAAATACTTGATTTATATTCATATAATTTTGCATTTCACCTGTGTAGCTATCATAAAAATTAAAGCCTATTTGTTTTGCACCGAAGAATTCAGATACTTCTATTTCTTCAATATCTGACCATTTAAAGAAAAATTGTCTACCTTTTTTCCCAAAAAGCTTGGGATTATGAATTTCAATACCTACATTACTTAGGATGATATATCCAGGACTTTGATATATTGAATTGATGAAAGCAACTAAGCAAGTAATACCTAGTAATAAACAGAAAATGGCAATAGTCTTGTCTTGGGTAGAATTATTATTTATAAAATAGAATACACTTACAATAATTAACATTAAAGATACTGAAGCGAATAGTACACTGTTTCGACGCATGAGAATTTTTTCGCTTCTGGATTCAGTCTGAGGATTGCTATTCGTTAGATGTTCGCTTTTGCTATTGGTATCCTCACTAGCTATTTCGCTTTCTTTCAGATTAGAGATTATTTCTGGAATATTCACTCCAACATTTATCCCTTTTTGCTTAGAATGATATGAAAGAGCATTTATACGATTAATCGGAAATGGGTGAGTAGACATCAACTCTTCCCAACGACTAGAAGGATAAAGTAAATTCTGAATATAATTTTCAGCTTCTTGTCTTTTTTGTCCAGATACTAACTTTTTTACACTGAAATCAAATATGTTTAATGCCCTTGCACTTTGAGCTACAGCATTAATACGTTTTAATAAGACTGATTGGTATACAATTTTGACTAATGCTCTTGAAAGACTGTTAGGGTCGTTAACATTTTTGGCAGCAAAATGATCAGCAGAGAATTCTCTGACGCGAGATAAATATAAAGATGCAAGAAATGCTATATAATAAAATACCAATGAAGCAAGCCCGATTGCTTTAACTGCCAGCAGATTAGACCCGCTATTATTTGATCTAATAAGACCTATGCCAAGCATATAAAGGGATATTGTCAAAGTTTGAGCAAGAGTCATCACGGCAAAATCGTGTCTGGCAATATGCCCTAGTTCGTGGGCATAGACTGCTGCAAGTTCTTCATCAGTTAACAAATTCAATAACTCAGTAGTAATTACAATTCGAGCATTGTTGAGATAATTTCCGTATGTAAAGGCTAGAGGCACTTTGTCTTCAACAATCGCAATTCTAGGTTCAGATATTTTATATTTCCTGCAAATTCTTTGAATACATTTGTAAGAAAGAGGGTAAGTATCTTGTATGTATTGTGGAGTCTCCCAATTGATTCCAGAATATTGATTTTTGAGTGCTGAGTCCATTAATGATGGAGATTTAAAGAATAGAATAATATTGCTAGTTATGGAAAGAAACACTATAAATGTTACAGGAATTGATTCTGATAAAAGCATTAAACCTAAGAATGGAATTGATAATAAAATAATTAGAAATAATATTGTAATTACAGATGCAAATACCAGATTAAGTTTGATAAAGTGATGTTTTATAACCATATGTTCATATCTCTAAAATTTAAGTATTTGATAAATATAGTTTTCTGGATTTGGTTTTATATCTACAATTATTTCATCGCCTTTAGCGATGGAAATTTTTACAGATAATCTTTCTTGTCCTATGGAGTATTTACTGGATTTACAAATACTTTTTTTGCCACTTATCTTTACTATATAAAGTTTAAAATTTTTGGGAATATACATACCAGGAATAGGTGTCTCTAAGTCAAACCTCCACTGTTTTCGAGCAACATAACTGATTCGTAAAATATATGATTCACCTAGAATTTTGAGATTTTTCTCAAGAATAAGATGCTTTCGCATCGTTTGCTGTGTGGAAAAGCCCGGTAAGGGAATTAATTCAACTAACCATTCTTTGAGAGAAAAGGTCTCACTTGGTCTTGCATCTGTTTCCAGCAAAGACCAGCCCCCAATTTGTCTAGCAGTTTCTGGTACAAATTTTTCATCAAACCACTTCAGTATGTTCCACTCTACTACATTGGAACTGGAGGCTATTTCTTCTTGTAATTCTAAAATGAAATTTTCTTCAAAAGAAGTATTATTGACTCGAAGAATTTTGATGCGTTGTCCTTCACTCCAAGCCACAAAGGAAATACCAATACATAAACTTAGCACGACCACAAAGCTAGATGGAGTGCCTGCGGTTACTAACAACATCAGAATAAAGCCTGCAAAAATAATAGCTGTTTGCTGAATCAAGGAAGTGAAACCAGATTTAGCTTCTTCATATAGGCTAATTTCTTTACGGTTTACTGGAGCCATTTCTATCCTTTCTCCTCAATTCCCATATATCTGACCGAAAGCGTCCAATTATCCGACCTGCTAAAACAATCCACAGGCAAAAATCAGAAGTGATAATTATAAAACAAGCATAACGTGAGATACCCAATGCGTTTTCTTGCCAACAACTCTCTAAGCTGGAGAAATCTTTTCCAATTATGATGTGACTAACGAGGCTAGGCATTTTCAAGATTAAGCTAAGGGCAATTGCATCCTGGATTGATAGATAAAATGTTCTCCACATATCTCCCATTAGCCCTTGACCCAAGACATCTAGTGGTTCCCAGATTTTCATCAAGATTTGTTGTGTCCGCTTACCAGATCCTGTTCGTAATTGATCTTTGGAAGGGGTTTGAGGAGAATTATTGCCCATCTGAACGAATCCTTTTTTTCGCTCGCAATAACAATAATTTTCTCAAAGTGTTCATCATATTACTCCTTTATTAAATTTCTTGAAGTTTTGATTATGAGATGCATACACCAAACCAAATGGAACATACCTTTGGGAACCAAAAACGGACAGTTTGCACAAGTCACCGAAACCCGCCCATGCAACTGTCCTTTGCAACGTGCTGTATTCTACACCCTACACCGTAGAGAGGTCGTGGCTTTTTTGTAAGTAAGCGACGCCCTACAACCCAAAACCGCTATAATTATTTTCAGAATTAGCTTTGAGTTTTGTGACTGGTAACTGCTGCTCTGAGATTACCTTGGTATTGTGACAGTAGCCGTTCACCTTCTTGTTTCCCTACCCCCGTCCAATGCATGAGTAGGGCTAATTTGACCCATTTACCACTACGTTCGAGTAAAAAGCCAGATGCTTCCCGACTTAAGCCTGTGAGGTCTTGGAGAATGCGTAAAGCGCGATCGCGTAACTTTTGATTAGTAACGGCTACATCTACCATGCGATTGCCATAAACTTTGCCTAAGCGCACCATTACCCCGGTAGAAAGGATATTTAAAGCTAGCTTGGTAGCTGTACCAGCTTTAAGACGGGTAGAACCTGCCAGAACTTCTGGTCCAGTTAACAAACGAATATCCACATCAGCTTCAAAGGGGACTTGCTGGGCAGGAACGCAAGCGATAAAAATAGTAGTAGCTCCTCGACGACGAGCAGCGTTAAGGGCACCATGAACAAATGGTGTAGTACCTCCTGCGGTAATACCTACTACCACATCGAGTTGGGTAATGTGTCGTTGAGCGATCGCCCCTTCACCATCTTGGGAACGATCTTCTAAATCTTCGGAACTACGGACTAATGCCCCAGCACCACCAGCGATAATTCCCTGTACTAATTCTGGGGATGTACAAAAAGTTGGCGGACATTCAGCAGCATCTAATACTCCCAGTCTACCAGAAGTTCCAGCACCAATATAAAACAATCGTCCTCCGTGGTGCAAGCGTTCGGCAGTAATATCAATTGCTTGTGCCAACTGAGTTTTAGCAGCAGCAACCGCAGCAACTGCATTTTGGTCTTCGGTATTAAACAATTCTACTAATTCCACAGAACCAAGCTGGTCTAAATTTAGACTCTCAGGATTTACTTGTTCTGTTAGAAGATGCCCACGCTCCTGCAAATTTGTCATTTGTCCTTGGTCATTTGTCATTTGTCCTTTGTCCTTTGTCCTTGGTCATTTGTCATTTGTCCTTTGTCCTTTGTCCTTGGTCATTTTCTTTACCAATGACTAATGACTAATGACTAATGACTCAATTACAGTAATCCTTCAAATTGGCGACGAATACGGTCTAGTTCTGCATCGGACATTTCCTGTTCTTGTGGTGATTCTTCTGGAATTTCTTGTTTAGGAGCATCTGCTTGCCAATCTGTTTGTTCTAAATTTCTTTCTGGGGGAATCAGAAAAGCACGTTTTTCGGGAATAGTTTCCCAGTCTTGAGGAATCACCTCCCACTCATAGCCCGCATCTTGGCAAAAGCCTTTAATCTGGTCATCATCAATCGGTTCTACGGAAGGTTCAGGAAAATCTTGGGCTGACAATTGCATAGCGTAACGAGTAGCGTCATCTTCTGACTCAAACATCAAAATTATATTGCGTTCGCCTATATTAACTGAGTGAATTCCTTCGTTATCCGTACCAGCATTAAAAAGTAACACAAAAACACGCATGGTTGTAATTATCTATCTTTACTTTAATTTTCTATTCTGATTCAAGTTCTTTATTGAGTCCAGAAAAAATTTGCTGTCAAAACCGTTACTTTTTTTATCTTTTTTCCCGAACATCTACAAATATCTTCGCATACAGACTAAGTTTTGAACTATGAAGTATGAATGGTAAAGGCTAAAGACTAAAGAAAATTAGCTACTTTCTCCCCCATCTCCCCCATCTCCCCCATCTCCCCCATCTCCCCCATCTCCCCCATCTCCTACCACTCGATTTTGGTAAATATGACAAATGGATAATCTGAAATTCCAAATTGCTTTGTATCCTAAAAGTGGCATCGCTAATATTGTGCCAGGTAGTTCTGCAAAAGTGCCAGTCATATCCGGGAGACTCGTAAAACGGAATAATACGGTTTTATAGCGTATTATTGTGCCCCTTTGTGGGGGGAGTCTCTCCAGTTAAAGCAAGCCTACCTTGCTACGTTATTTAGGTCATGACACCCCTGGGTTAGACAGCTCAAGTGGCAACTGTCGGCAAGGATTAAACTGCGATTTCTTTTACATCAAGCAGTGTTCTTGCCGTAAAAAGCCTAAATAACATTAACGAGTCAAACCTTACACGTAAGTGACACTAATCATTAAGTTGATTTTTCAAACCATGCAAAATTATGTATTTGTTATCGACCAAAACAAAACTCCCCTTAATCCAATTAGACCCAAAAGAGCGAGACAATTATTAACGCAGGGTAAAGCTGCTGTGTTTCGTCTCTATCCTTTTACTATTATTCTCAAAAGAGAAATTAAAGATGCTAAGGTTCACCCAATAACTGTAAAAATTGATCCAGGTTCTAAATACACAGGGTTCGCTTTATTGGATGGAAATAAGGTTATTTGGTTAGGGGAATTACAGCACCGTGGTCAAGAAATAAAACTCAAAATGGAAAAGCGCTGCGCTGTTAGGAGAGGACGTCGTAACCGCAATACGAGATACCGTCAACCTAGATTTTTAAACAGAAAGCGCTCATCAGGATGCTTACCTCCTAGTTTACAGCATCGATTATTAACAGTTGAAACTTGGTTAATGAAATTTATTCGGTTTACTCCAGTTAAAGAAGTGGTAATCGAAAAAGTAAAGTTTGATATGCAACGAATGCAGAATCCAGATATTGATAATGACGAGTATCAGCAAGGAACTTTATATGGTTATACCGTCAGAGAATACCTACTAGAAAAGTGGGGGAGAAAGTGTACATACTGTTCAAAGTCAAATGTGCCTTTACAGATTGAGCACATCAAACCTAAATCAAAAGGAGGAACGAATAGAATTAGTAATTTATGTCTGGCTTGCTCTAAATGTAACCAGAAAAAAGGAAATAAAAATATTGAAGAATTCCTACTGAACAAACCTAGGTTATTAGAAAAAATCAAAAAACAATTGAAAGTCCGTTTGACAGATGCAGCAGTTGTAAATACAACTAGAAATGCAATTGTCAAAATGGCAGAATTCCTCGGTGTTAACGGTATAAAAATAAAAGTTAGCGATGGGGCACAAACGGTGGACAACCGTTGCCGACTAAAACTACCAAAACAACATTCTATCGATGCCGCTTGCACTGGGGAAGTTGACAAGTTGGAGTTCATGACAGCCCAAGCATTGTTAATCAAGTCTACTGGTCAAACCACCAAACGTATGTGTCGCATGGATAGTAATGGTTTTCCATGTTCCAAACCTCGTCAAAAATATAAGCATTCCTGGAATACTGGCGATATTGGCAGAACAATCAAAGATGGCATTACCTACGTTGGTAAAATCGTAGTTCAAAACGAAAAACGCTTTGAAATCAGAATTGGCAAACAACGAATTGGCAACACATACGATAAACTAACAAGATTGCATAAAAACGATTGTTACCAATATTCATTCAGTCCAATTTATTCCGTTTTGTGAAGTTTTACCACCATTTATCGTTATCTAATCGAATGGCAAGTAGACGATATAAACCCCATGATTGACTCTTCTCATTCTGAAAATCCATCTCAAACCTGTAATCGCAAGCGTATGTGTTTGCGGGTGTTGAGTCGTGCTGGCATTGCTTTGGGTGGTGTTTGTCTGATTGGACTAGGAGTAGGGGCTTGGCGATTACAGAATTTTGTTAATAATGAATTAGCACCCTTTGCTGAACAAAATCTTACCAGTACACTGAACCGTCCGGTAAAATTGGGACAGGTAAAAAATTTTTCTCTGACTGGATTGCGGTTTGGGGTTTCTGCTATTCCTCCAACACCCACAGATCCGGATCGGGTAGCTATGGATGCAGTGGATGTGGGTTTTAATATTTGGCAGTTAATCTGGCAACGTCAATTAAAGCTGGATGTAACTTTAATTAATCCACATGTTTATATTGAACAAGACCAACAAGGGGAATGGGTTTCCACTCGCTTAAAACCTCCAGGAGAAGGGGGTGCAATTAAAACAGATTTGGATATATTGCGGATTCGTAATGGCAATTTGGTGTTAGTACCTTACAACAGAGGAAAGGAAGTAGATCACAAAGACAAGGTAGAGAAGGGAGACAAGGGAAAGGGGGGGGATGTATCCGTAAAGTCTCGTAGTAATAAAGTAGCATTTTCGAGACTAAATGGTTCTGCGAAGTTACTGGAAAATAATCAACGGATTCGCTTTGATGTGGTGGGAAAGCCTGGAAGTGGGGGCAATATCTCTATTTGGGGAGACGCTCAGTTACCAAGTCTAGCAGCAAATTTACAAATCCGCACCCAAGATTTACTCGCTGCTGATGTTACTAAGTTGATCGAGTTACCAATTGAGTTAAACAGTGGTAGGGTTAAGGGTAATTTAAAAGTCGAATTGATTCCCAAAGAACAACCGTTACTGTTTGGTGATGTGGCTGTACAAGGGGTACAACTGCAAATCCCCCAAGCACCACAAGCATTTAATAATTCCCAAGGTAGGCTTAGTTTCCAGGGAATGGAGGTGAAGTTGCATAATGTGGCAACTAACTATGGCACAATTCCTTTGGTGGCAAATGGGACTATTGACAGGGAAGCTGGCTATAAGTTAGCAGCAAAGATTAAGTCAGTCAGTGTCGCAAATGTGCAAAAGTCCCTAAATCTCCAATTACCTTTAGCTGTCACTGGGGAAGTGAAAGCAGATGTGCAGGTAAAGGGAGAAATAGAAAAACCAATTTTATTGGGCAATGTTGCTACTATTAAACCCGCACGGGTTGATAAAGTTGATTTGTCAAGGGTTACTGGCAAGTTTGAGTTTCCCTTGGCTGCTGCTATGATTGCCATTAAAGATATTCAAGCACAAGCCAAGGTAGGGGGAGAAATTACTGGTGGGGGTAAAATCGACCTTGGTCAAAAACCTAATATAAATTTTAACTTCCAAGCGAAGAATGCTAATGGAGATGCGATCGCTCAAGTTTATAATAGTGCCCCTGGAATCAAAATCGGTACTGTTGCTGCCACTGGGAGGCTTTTTGGTAGTCCTGATAATGTGAGGACGGTGGTAAAATGGCAGGCACCCCAAGCAACTTATCCCGGAAGTGGGGAAGTTACGGTTCTTCCCAATAATACAGTCACTTTCCGTAATGTTACCCTGGCTGTTGCTGGAGGGAAGGTACAGGCTGGGGGTAGTTGGAATAATCAAAATTGGCAAGCCACAACCCAAGTTGCTGGGGTGCAGTTGGAACCCTTTGTAGACAAGTCTCAATTAGAAAATGTATCTTTACAAGGAGCGGAATTTAACGGACGTTTAAAGATATCAGGAAGTTCAGCACCTTTTGGGGTGACTAAAATTGACTCCCAGCAAGGAGGAATCAAAATCGCTGGGGGGACGGTTGCAGTTAATAATGTCCAATTGCGGGATAAAAACTTTTCTGCCCAATTGGTGGCAAATTCTGTGCGTCTGGGAAGAATATTAAAGGATTCTCACTCCGTTTTAAACAATCCCCTCACAGGTACTTTCCAAATCTCCGGTAACACAGAAAATGTCACTCCCAAAACTTTACAGGGTACTGGTAATGCCCGTTTGAGTGTGGGTGGTGGTACAGCAGTTGTGTCTAATATCCAATTGGCTAAGGGTTTATATCAAGCACAACTGCGTACCAATAAAGTTCCTGTACAAATGCTGACAGAATTACCATTACAATTCCACGGTAATGTGACAGGGAATTTTCAAGTGGCTGGTTCTGTAGATTCCTTTGCTCTCCAAGACATTCAAGCCCGGGGTGAGGCAAAAATGAATTTGGCAGATGGAACAGCTACAGCCACAAATCTTACATTAGCTAACGGGCAATATCAAGCTTTGGTTAACGCTACAGGATTAACTGCAAATCGCTTTAATCAGGAATTGCGGGGGAAATTAAGCGGTAAGGTGCAAGTTGCAGGGGTGGTAAAAGATTCTTTTAGTATTGCCGATGTCAACGCCGCAGGAGTGGTAAAATTATCCCAAGGAATTGCTATTGTAGAGCAACCCTTGACAGCGACAATCGACTGGAATGGAGAAAAACTCACTGTTAACCAAGCCATTGCCCGTGATGTTAAGGCTAATGGTTATATCTTAGTGGATAGTAAGGCAGAAGTCCCAGAAATTACAGCAATAAATCTCAATGCCGATGCTAAAAATTATAGCTTGCAACAACTGAATTTGAGTGTCCCAAGTGCGATCGCTCTCACGGGGAAAGTTGATTACAACGGAAGAATTACAGGCAAGCCAGAGGCACCAAATTTACAAGGGGAAGTTACCTTAAAAAATTTACAGGTCGACCAGTTTAAGTTTGAACCCATATTAACAGGTAATATCACCTCAGTGCAAGGGCAAGGGGTAAATTTAGATTTGCAAGGAAATCGTGATCAAATAGTCCTAAATCTGGATGAAAATAACCTACCCCAGTCTTTTGAGGTCAAATGGCAGCAAGCAAAAGCCTCCGGTCAACCCCAAGGGGATTATTTGGCAGTAAATTTAAATAAGTTGCCTTTAGGGGTATTTAATTTTGCTTTACCCCCCAAAACTCGCTTAGGTGAAGGTAGTTTAAAAGGGGAACTGGGAGGAAATTTCCTAATTGATCAAAAGACATGGGCAACATCAGGAACAATTGATATCGCTAACCCAGAACTTGGACGCATCAAAGGGAAACAAATAAAAGCAACATTCAACTACGATAATGGTCAGATTACAATCCCCAGCAGCGAATTTACCAAGGGAGAAAGTAAATACTCCTTTGTGAATGGAACTATAATTCAAACCCCTACTATACCCCAGTTAAAAGGGACGGTAAACATCGAGAAGGGAAAAATTGAAGATATCCTCACTACCCTACAGTTATTTGAAATCCAAGATTTTCAACAGGGAATAGCAGCACCAACCTACGGTAAAGCCAATGACTTGAAGACCCAAGGGGTGGGTACACCTAACGAATCATTATTAGAACAACTTCAGTTGCTTTACCAGATGAAAGCCCTGTTAAAGCAACAGCAACAACAACGACGGGATGCCACCTTAATACCAAAATTAGCAGACTTAAAAGGTACTTTTGGCGGATATATTCAGGTAGACACCACAACACCCACAGGAATCTTTGCTAAATTTGATTTAAAAGGTCAAAATTGGGTTTGGGGTAGAGAAGAAAAACAAGACCAAAAAGACCAAAAAGAAAAAGAAATAGTTTATCATGCTGACGACGTAATTTTAGAAGGTCAATTTGCTGATAACGTCCTGCAATTGTTACCCTTGCGGATTGTATCTAAAGAACAGCAAAATGAATCTAATGAATCTAAACATAAAGTTATAGCATTTACAGGTAATATTGGTGGAGAAAAACAATCCGGTAAATTAGAAGTAACAAATTTCCCTCTAGAAAGACTGAATAAATTTGTTCCCTTACCTGTTGGTTTTACAGGCAATCTTAACGTGACAGCTGCTTTAGCAGGTAGTATTGACAATCCCAAAACCAGAGGGGAAATCAACATTACCGAAGGAACTATAAACGAGAAACAAATTCAATCAGCTAACGCTGGTTTTAACTACGCTAACGGACGCTTTAACTTCGGTAGTAAAGTTATAATCTCCGGTGGAGAACCAGTGACAATTGAAGGTAATATTCCCTATCAATTACCCTTTGCTTCCATCCAACCAGAAAGCAATAATATTAAATTAGATGTGAATGTCAAAAATGAGGGATTGGCACTTTTAAACCTGTTTACCAATCAAGTAGCCTTTGAAAACGGAGAGGGAGAAGTTAACCTAGAAGTCAGCGGAACCTTAAAACAACCACAGGTAAAAGGACAAGCCACAATCAATGGTGCCACATTTTCAGCACAGGCATTAACAGATAATTTAACAGATGTGACAGGAATAGCATACTTTGATTTTGACCGTATCCAAGTGGAAAATCTCCAAGGTAATTACAGTAAAGGAAAAATAAAAGCACAAGGAGAAATTCCCATTTTCAAACAAGTACCAATCAACCAACCCCTGCGGGTTACACTAGATAAATTATCCCTGAATCTCAAAGGACTTTACCAAGGTGGTGCTAGGGGTAACTTAGAAATTACAGGTTCTGTCCTCAACCCAATTGTAGGCGGTAAAATAGATTTAAGCAACGGTAGAGTTTTGCTATCACAAACAGCCAATGGTAATCAACCTCCTCAACAACAAACCTTCTCATCACCATTTACTGACCCAAGTACTTCCCCAACAGAGGATTCAGCTTTATTATTTAACAATTTAAAATTGGTACTGGATAAAAACCTAGAAATAATTAATGCCCCAATTCTTGAATTCCAAGCCACTGGAATGCTTACCCTTAATGGTTCCTTAAATCAACCGCGACCAGAAGGTGAAATTCGTCTCAAAAAAGGTGGCGTTAACTTATTTACTACTCAATTTAACCTTGTCCGTGGCTACAATAATCGAGCAATTTTTACTCCCAAAGAAGGTCTTAACCCTTACTTAGATATCCGGTTATTTGCCAAAGTTTTAGACGTAATTCAAAGTTCAGACTTTAGCAGACCTGAAGCCACAGGTTTAGCAGCTTTAGAAACTATCCGTGTAGAAGCCAACGTCCTAGGTCCTGCTGACAAACTGAACGAGAATTTAGAATTGACAAGTTCTCCAGCACGCACCCAAACCGAAATTGTTGCCTTACTTGGAGGTGGATTTGCACCAAGTCAGCCAGGAGGAGACAGTACCTTAGGATTAATTAATATCGCTGGTTCAGCAGTTTTAGGAAACTTTCAGAAAGCTTTTAACCAACTTGGTAATGCTTTTGGCTTTAGTGAACTGCGGGTATTTCCTACTGTTATATCTGAAGGTTCTAGGGCTGGAAGAAGCACTTCTAGTTTAGAACTAGCAGCAGAAGCGGGGATTGATGTTTCTTCCAAGTTCTCCTTTTCTAGTATTAAAATTTTGACCACCAACGACCCCGTACAATGGGGTGTTAATTACCGTATTAATGATCAATTTCGCTTCCGCGCTTCCACCAATTTATCCGATGACTCCCGCGCAGTTATTGAGTTTAGACGGCGATTTTAAGTACCCGTAAAAATACGGGAAACATGCAGCAACTGGGTCAAAAGAAGCGTCAAAAATCACTCCTTGCTGGGCTGGATGCAGAAACCAGTCCTTCAACGAAGTAAGGGGTGGTAGTTCATTCCACGCATCCCCGGAACCTCTCTCCTACAACTCCAGAGGCTTTGAAACCCCAACCTACTCTATAGGGGTTTTCGGTTGTAGGGGTCGCCTACTTACAAAAAAGCTCCGACCTGTCTACCCGTAGGGTGTAGAATACACTCCTCCTGTGCCCGTCCGAATTCTACAAATTCTCTTGGCTGTTGATTATTGTTTTCCAAGAGTGATAAAAGAGGGTTAAGATCCAAGAAACCACATATCTTGCAACTGCACCCTATAAGGGTGAGGAACCATACAAACCAAACCCCGAAGTTTGGCGGGACGGAAACCGACACCGCCAACTTCTCTCTGCCTACGCAGGTTAAAAACCCTAGTTTTTCCTGTTATTGATAAAAATATATGTTTATTAATAACATCAAAAACCAGTATTAATATTTTGGTGCAAGATGTCAGAAACCGGGTTTCTTTGAGACTAAGTACGATGCGGATTCCATACTCCACCCATAGAAACCCGGTTTCTCCCTACACCCACAGACTTAATATTTACTTTATAAATGGTCTCTAAGCCTCGACTTTATCCATTTTTTAGCAACGCGAATGCTAACGCTGAAACCTTTGTGGGACGAGAGTTTGAATTTTTGAATGTCACCATCAATCAGTGAGGCTTGAAAAATGTTTTGCCAAAAAGCTAGAGTTTTGTCCTGCATTTGAGAACCAAGTTCTTAATTTTGGATAAAGTCGAGTAAGCTAAAGCTGTTCCACATTTAAATTGTATATTTAGGACGGGCGAGACGCCCATCCCACAATCAACTGATAATTTTTGTTTATGCAAATTAGATGTGTTTTAGCTTATACACCAAGATATAGTGGATGCCATGGCTGAAGCACATTAACGGTATTTTGTCAAGTACACCTATTTATGGGGTGAATTGGGGGGAGTGAAAATTGGTCTTTCCTGATGTTATCAAACTTTGACTTTTAGGTTAGTTGCTACGATAAAATGAGGCTTGTAGCTTTTTTGGGTAATTAATAGTCAGAGTTGTCCCAAAACTACTTTTTTTTATAATAGCATCAAACAACGGAATTACGT
The DNA here is from genome assembly GCA_030065825.1 of Nostocaceae cyanobacterium. Classification (GTDB taxonomy): domain Bacteria; phylum Cyanobacteriota; class Cyanobacteriia; order Cyanobacteriales; family Nostocaceae; genus JASJCY01. The sequence continues at coordinate 16,111 of JASJCY010000067.1, forward strand.
CAAGAAAATTTTGACAAAAAAATCACCAATTATTGTAATAACAAAACTAAATTTAACTTTAAATAAATTTTACTTATAACTGAGGAGTGTCAGTTGAGAATAGGGAAATCCATTACTCTCATCTGTTTCCCCTCTCCCATTAGGAGAGGGGTTTTTAATTGATAGATTCAATCAGCAACGTCAATTTTACTATCCAAATGGCGGAACAAAAATAACCAAATTGGCAGAGAAAAGTTAATAGCAATTAATCGTACTAAATGACCTGCGGTGACAATTTCCACGTTATGATTCAATCCCAAAGCTACCAGAATCATTTCCGCAGAACCCCCTGGTGCAGTTACCAAAAGACAGGTTAACCAATCCCAAGAAGTTAATTGCATCGCCATCAAAGCTGCAATTGCACCGGTGGTGAGAGTCATGGCAATAGAGATTAAAGCATAGACTATGGTTTTTTTTTCAAAACTAGGTTTCTCGCCCCAATATTCACCGATGGTAATTCCCAGTAACATTTGACCGATTAATTTTAGTAATAGGGGTGGATTAAAGTGGATATGATCTACAAAAGGTAGGGAATTAATTAACGGATTAAACCCCGTTCCCACAAATAAAGTCGCTAAAAAAGGAGCAGCGGGAATTTTTAATAATTTAGCTACATAAACTGCTAAAGCACACAGTAGCAAAGCTAAAAACAGTAAAATTAAATAGGATAATTCAAAACTAAATAATTTAATATCTGTGGTAATTGCTGATAAATTTAGGGAATTACCCGCTGATTTCCTGGCAATAAAAGGAATGAGAAATACTACGGAGGTGACGCGAATTGCTTGCACCATTGCCACTAGGGTAACGTTTCTACCGTAATCAGCGGCAAGAGATGCCATAATTCCTAAACCACCGGGAACAGTAGCCAACATCGCTGTTAACAGGTTAATTTTGCTGAAGCGAGAATAGATATAGCCAATCACACCACCGCTAACCAACAGAAAAAGGCTGAGAAAGACAAATACAGGAACCACACTAGCCACATGGGCAAGATTACCGGGAGAATTGGCAATACCCACAGTTAACCCCACCAGTACCAATCCTACTTTCCTGGCAGTGCGATTGGGTGGGGAACAATAGCCATAAAGCACCCGCAACGTCTGCAAAACTACTGTACCAGAAACAAGACCACCTAATATCCAGGCAATTCCCCCCACATGAAACCAGGAAATGGCTAAACCCAAGGGAATTGTCAACAGTATTTCAATAGCCAAAACAGCTAGCTGTCGAAAGATTTTTTGTGATTTGCCAACAACCGGATTTTGATAACTGAGATCCTCCTTAGATGGAGTAACACTAAAAATTTGATTCATCAAAGTGCGTTTTTCAAATTAAATTCACCATGCATACAAAGTACCGCGTTGCGTTCCCATTAGGTAGTAACTAAGTAGATTGGTACAAATACAGCGAAGGCTTTTAGGATTACGGGAGGTTCTGCACCAGAATGCACAAGGGCTAAAAACCGGGTTTCTAACCCAGGTGTATTTCCGTGTGCTTTTCAAATTCTATGTTCGTGTGTTCCTTTTGAAAAACTCCAGTTTTCGACTTGGATGAAGTTTAGTTGTAAATATTCTTGTTGATTTACTTAGTTTCCCTAGGATAGGGCAAATAAAAATTAGCCGCAAAATAAAAATCAGTATAAATCCTGATTTTTCTAGAGCAAAAAATTTTTAAAATTTAGATGTCACTCCTGGGTGTATCTTGTGACTTAGCTCAATCAATATGACTTTCGACTTGAGTTAAAAAATCGATTAGAAGGATAATTGTTCATTCAGGCACATCAAAATGATGTATCTATCTTTCTTGATGGTCTCAGTTTTAACTTACGATTGTCAAAGCGAAGGAAGAGGGTTTGAGCACAAGAGGGTTTGAGCGGTTTTATGTTTGGAAGAAGCTTGCACTCCTACCAAACTTTACCCGTCTGTTACGACGCTTAACCTGTATCCAATTGAGTTGTTAGAAGATTGGTCACATATAAATGTCATTCTATGAAAAAGAGAACATCAACTTGGCAACTGGGAAAATTTTGGGTACTTTGAATTTTGGATAGTCTTTTACATTTTCCGTTATTCTGAGTTTTTGATGAACATAAGCGCCATTTAAATATATATAAATTAATGCAGCATAAATAGCAGTATTTTCCATGAATCATTGATAGATTAAAAATGATTACATTGATTAATACAATCTAAAAAAAGACTGTTTATATTATCAATTATTATGATTTACAACCAACTAAAATTATGAGTAATCTAGAAATTAGACCAACTGATAAATTAATAAATGAATTTCAGAGTTGTACTCAAATACAATACAATGGTCAGTTAAAGATTCATAGCACCAACGGGCAAATATGGACTTTCTACTATCGACTAGGAAGAATAGTATGGGCAACAGGGGGAACTCATCCTTACCGACGCTGGAGGAGATACATAGCTCAATATTGCCCCGATATTAATGTTGATAATATCCGGTTTCGCTCCAAAGATTTATCAATTCCTTACTGGGATTATCATCTCCTGGAGATATTACACGCACGACAGAAAATGTCCAGGGAGCAAATTAAAACTGTTGTGGAAAGCACGATATTAGAACTATTATTCGACATAGTTCAGCAGTCAAAATTTACTTCTTTAAGTTACGAACGTAGCCCAGAAGAAATAATAGACTCACCAATCAGCTTCACAAGTGCAGATTTATCTTTGCAGCTAATGCAAGACTTATGGAAAAGTTGGTCAGAAGCTAAGTTGGCGAATTTTTCTCCCAATCTAGCACCTGTCTTGCGCAGAGCAAAGGAACTTGAGAAACAGCTAAGTCCAAGTGTCTATAAAAACTTTGTGGCTTTAATGAACGGTCATCACACCCTGCGAGATTTAGCTATAAAAATGAAGCAGGATGTCTTACCTTTAACTCGTTCTTTGCTTCCTTATATCCTTAAAGGAATTATAGAATTAATAGAAGTACCAGATTTGCCTTTACGAGTTGCTGAAGTTAAAAATAACCTGACTTCTAGGGTACATAATACCCAGAAAATGCCAAAGGATCTATTGATAGCCTGTGTAGACGATAGTCCTCAAGTCTGTCAAATTCTAGAACAAATTATCACTAGTAATGGGTTGAGATGTATCCCGATCCAAGATTCCGTGAAAGCTTTACCAATTTTAATTAAACATAAACCAGACCTGATTTTCTTGGATTTAGTAATGCCAGTTCTTAGTGGTTATGAAATCTGTACTCAGCTGCGACGGATTTCTCACTTTACTAATACACCTGTGATTATCTTAACTGGCAGCGATAGTATTGTGGATAAAGTTCGTGCTAAGGCTGCTACGGTAGTTGGTGCGACGGATTTTATTACCAAACCCATAGTGCCTGATAAAATTATGGGTACAGTACGTAAGCATTTAGAAATTCCATCGGTAGCTAAAAACCTCTCTTAGAGCCTGTTTATAAATAAAAGCGCGTATGCTAAAGAAACTGGGTTTCTAGACTCCTCCCGAAACACTTTTAACAGGGAATAGGGAATAGGGAATAGGGAATAGGGAACTGTTAATGGTAAATTATGTTTGTTTGATTTGTTGCGAGGGGGTTTAATACTTTTGTAAACGCAACAGTAGCTTCCGTTATTATGGGTGAATGGGTAAACTGACATCTTGCACGCCTCGTATTAATACTGACTTTAAATGTTATTAATAAACATATATTATTATCAATAACAGGAAAAAGCAGGGTTTTTATTTAGCCTGCGTAGGCAGGCTACCCTACTCTTCGAGAACCCCTACGGGGAACGGGAAGCCGCACTCAAAGAGAAGCCATGACCTGTCTACCGCGTCTAGTGCTTGTATGGTTCCTCACCCTTCTAGGGTGCAGGTGCAAGATATGAGTAAATGGGTGAATGGGTGATGGGTCTATGACTTTTGATTTACCCTCCGAGAGGTTCCGCACAACCTGCGTCTATAACTTCCGCGTAGGGGTACTAGACTAGGGGATTTTTATGGGTGGAGAGTCAAGAATTCGAGTATATACCCCAAAAGAAAGCATACATCTTGCACCTGGGTCAGAAAACTCGGCAGCGCTAACAGCGGGTTTCCCGACTTATAGACGCAGGTCATGCGGCTACAAAAAGAAGCCACTAGATGTCTACCCGCAATGAAAGCGACTGCCGGGGTTTACCCTCGAATATTGACCTGTCAACTGAAGGAAGAGGGTTTGAGCGACTTTATGAGTTTGGAAGTCCCTTGGAGTGCTCCCAAACTCATAAAGTCGTAAACGACGCTTAACCTATATCCATGAGGAAGAAGGGAAAAAGGAAAATCGTCCTTGTGCATAAGTGCCTCTTTCCACTCTACTCAAAGCCGCTACCGCGTCTACCTTCCATATCCGTTGGCAGAAGCCTTCGGTCAAAACCTTTATTTTGCGTTTATAAACCCGGTTTTAGATTAATGAAATGTCAGTGAATTTTATGATTCAAAAACAAAATATAATTGCTATATATAGAAAATATAAATTGCTCTCCAAATAAAAATCAATATTTATACGGATTATTTGTTTGATGACAAATATTAAGATCATGATACAAATGCTGGTATTGTTTACAGCATTTTCAGACCAATCATCCCTATTCAATAACTCCAAATAAGTAGTAAGTAGGGGTGTCACATCTACCGAGGTTAAAACGATGAACCATCCAGAACTGATGGTATCCAATGCTCTAATTGACGAATTTAAGAAATGTACCCAACTACAATACAATGGCAAATTATCTATTACTAGTATCAAGGGACAGCAATGGAACTTTTATTATCGTTTAGGACGGATAGTGTGGTCAACAGGAGGCACACATCCTTTCCGAAGATGGCGGCGAAATATGGCTCAATATTGCCCTGATATTGAAGTCGAGAAGATACCAATGGATTCCCAAAATACATCAGTTGATTATTGGGATTATTGCCTTTTACAAACATTGCATGAGCAACAAAAAATTAAGCGAGAACAAATTAACGCTATTGTAGAAAGTACCATAGCAGAATTACTATTTGATATAGCTCAACAGACAAATTTTACTCCTGTAACTTGCGATCGCACTCAAGAAGTGATATTAGAGGCAGCAATGAGCTTCACGAGTTCCGATTTGTCTTTGAGGGTGATGCAAGATTCATGGAAGAATTGGTCAGAAGCTGGCTTGGCAAATTTCTCTCCTAATTCAGCACCAGTGGTGCGCAGACCAGAGCAACTACAGCAGTTAGTAAGTCCAGGTGCCTATAAAAACTTTGTGAATTTAATGAACGGCAAATACACCCTGCGAGATTTAGCCGTGAGAATGAAGCAAAATATGATGCCAATAACCCGTTCATTGCTTCCTTATATCCTCAAAGGAATCATTGAATTAGTAGAAGTGCCTGATTTACCTTTAATAGCCACCGCATCCAAAAACAAATCTATTGCTAACAAGGTCAAAACAACAAATGGTCCCTTGATAGCCTGTGTGGATGATAGTCCCCAGGTTTGTCAGATGCTAGAACAAATTATTACTAGCAATGGATTGAGATTTGTTCAGGTACAAGATGCTCTCAAAGCTTTACCAATCCTGATTGAACAAAAACCCGATCTGATTTTCTTGGATTTGGTAATGCCAATTGCCAGTGGTTACGAAATCTGCGCTCAGCTGCGACGCATTTCCCTGTTTGCTGATACACCAGTAATTATTTTAACTGGTAGTGATGGTCTTTTAGATAGAGTTCGTGCCAAAGTAGTTGGTTCTACTGATTTTATCACCAAACCAGTAACTGCTTCTAAAGTCGTGGATGCAATATACAGACATTTACCGATATCATCAGAAACTCGAGTGACATCTAAGAATCCGCCATCTTTGTCATTCGCACATTCATAATATCATCTTCCTATTCTCACCCCTCCCTTCCAATGAATATTGCTGGAGAATTAGGGATGTTACCAATGATTTTTCCTTTTCCCAGAAGATGTCGAGATGCGATATATGTCTCTACAAGCACTGGTTTGCAGGAAGCTAAAACAACAAAGAAGCAAGCTATGTAGACTGGGGTATTGCAGCCAATTTATTAGTCACATCCCAATAGGAGAGGGGGTGAGGATGATAACTAGACCAACAAAATTGATATCAGTGTTTTCACCGAACCTATTCTTGAAAAAATGCATCAAAATTGAATCTGAAAAACATTGATGTTGCGTAATCTCATATCTTGATGATTCTGGGTTGATTACAAATTACGAATAGGAAACTACCATGAATACTGTTTTAATTGTTGAAGACGGTTTGACTGATATGGAAATTCTCAGCCGTTACTTGCAGGATGCAGGATATTCTGTAATGAATGCCAAAAGTAGCGAAGAAGCTCAAGAAAAAATAGATAATATGCAGCCAGATATGATATTTTTGGATGTCATTTTACCTGGTAAAAGCGGCTATGAAATATGTCGAGAGTTAAAAGAAAATCCCAAGACTAAAAATATTCCTGTGGTTTTTTGTTCAACAAAAAGCAGCGATGTAGATAAGATGTGGGGCACCATGTTAGGTGCTGATGCTTATCTTTCTAAGCCGATAAATCAAGATGAGTTGACAGTAACTTTGAATAATCTGGATAAATAGTAGCAGAAAGATAAATGCTATCTGTTTTTCTTTTTAGTTATTTAATTATCACTAAATAGAAAAATACCAAAATAAATAATCAATGATTTTGTAAACAATTTACAAACCTATTTGATGGAGGCAGGTTGTTGTACGGTCAGACAAAGGAAATATAAAATTGAAAACAACACAAAAGTTTTTAGCCTTTAAATTGGGCGTAAAAGATACAGCAGTCATTTCCTTAGAAAACGTCACAGAAGTATTACAAATTTCATTGAATCAAATATGTGGTGTTCCTCAAATGCACAGTTGTGTATTAGGTATATATAACTGGCGTGGCGAGATGATTTGGCTAGTTGATTTAGAAGATATGCTGGGTTATGCATCACTTTCCCAAGGGTCAAATATGCTATCACAAATGATGGCTATTGTGGTGCAAAAAGATGGTAAATATTTGGGATTGTTAGTGCGCCAACTTATGGATATTGAATGGTTAGACAAAAATCAAATCAAACCTTATTCTGGCGATTTATTCTCCCCAGAAGTATCATCTTTTGTTGAAGGATATTTTATTAATAATGATGAGGAAATTATTATCAGTTTAGATGCCGGAGCAATTATCGAAGCTAGTATGTGGGGAATTCACAATTGAATTTCAGTCTATTTTTTAGAAGGCATAGCTGATTGTGGCTTTACCTAGAATTGGGTAGAGCATTTACATTTTTAAGGGGTTAACATTTTTTGACTTCTAACATTTAAATTATTCAAACTATTTGAGGTGCTGGCAATGACTAACGCATATCAAGAAAGTCAAGAAAACGGATATCAGAAAATTGATATAGAAAAATATGAGAATAGTAATGGCAACGTTGAAATGGATTTAGAGCCTATAGATAGACAATTTAAAATTCTGGGGCAGAGATTAAACAGTATCGTTTCTCAAATGCATCCAGCGGCAGACCTTGATTCATTATTACAAATTACTGTCAGCGAAATCCGGAAACAAATAGAAAGTGATCGCGTTTTTGTTTATCGCTTTAATTCTCCAGAATCCGGTGTTGTGGTGTCAGAATCAAGGAAAGTTGATTGGACACCAATTATTGGTGAAACTCTTCCTACTATTACTTTTGGTGCATCGGTAAGTCAAGACTATTTAGAAGTTGTTGCTATTGACGATATTACGAAAGTAGAACTCACCCCCTATCAATTACAACTTCTAGAGAGATTTCAAGTCAAAGCTAGTTTAAGCTTACCAATCTTTCTAGATGGAGGAATTTGGGGTTTATTAGTAGTAAATAATTGTACTATTTCTCGTGAATGGCAGGAATTTGAAATCAGTCTTCTGTCTCAGGTTACAAGAGAAATTGGTCATAGATTATCGCGGTTTGAATATCTCCAACAAAAAGAAGAACGTTCTCAAAAGTTGGCTCAGGTAACAAAACGTCAACAGAATCTACTTGACCTTACCCGCAACATAGGTGAACTATTAGTGGAAAAATCTATAGATGTTTCCACATTTGACCTGTTGCTACAAACTACAGTTGCAGAAGCTCGTAAATTATTACAATCTGATCGTGTAGCTGTTTATTGCTTCAATCCCGATTGGAGTGGTGAGTTTATTGCTGAGTCTGTGGGTAAAGGTTGGCTTCCTTTTAAGGATAGAGATTTTGACCGCAGAATGTTGCAAGATAATGGTCATTGCGACAGTATCCAAAATCTTGCCAGAAACTTACAAGATAAAGCAGATCCTTATTTCCAAAAATTGCAAGGTGGTCGTTATCAACACAAAAAAGCTTTTGTAGTTAATGATGTCTCCAAAGCAGGTTTTCCTCCCTGCTACACGGATTTATTAGAACAGTTTGAAGCAAAAGCTTATTTGACTATCCCCATCTTTAAGGGAGATAGACTCTGGGGATTATTAGCTAGTTATCAACACTCAGACATTCGTACTTGGGAAGAGTATGAAGTCAAAGCAATGCAACAAATTGCTTTGCAGCTAGGAGTCGCACTGCAACAAGCAGAAAACTTTGAGAAACTGCAAAAAACAGCACAACGCGATCGCACTCTCAATAATATTATCGACAAAATCAGGCAATCCCTAGATATTGATACTATTTTTTCCACTACCACCAAGGAAGTACGCAAACTAGTCCAAGCCGATCGCGTAGTCGTGTATCGCTTTAATCCTGATTGGAGTGGTATGTTTGTCTCCGAATCTATGGGTTCTGGTTGGCAAAGCTTAATGGAAAAACAGGACAAAATTCCCCGTCTGCAAGAAAATATTAGTAACTGTAATGGTATGCGTAATCTGTTCGAGACTAGCAACGAACAGAACACAGATACTTACTTACAAGCTACTCAAGGGGGAGAACTACGCAACCGCAAATCTTATGTTACCAATGATATTTACAACTCTGGATTTAGCGATTGTTATGTCGAGGTACTAGAGCAATATCAAGCTAAGGCTTATGTCATTGTCCCCATTTTTCAGGGACAAAAACTCTGGGGAATGTTAGCTGCTTTCCAAAATGATGGTCCTCGGGAATGGGAAGAAATAGAAGTTAACCTGTTATCTCAAATTGCTAACCAGTTGGGTGTGGCATTAAAACAGGCTGAAATTCTACAACAAGTCCAGCAGAAGTCAGAACAAATTGCTAAGACAGCAGAACTGGATCGTGTTGCTGATAAAATCGTTGACAAAATCAGGAAAGCTGAGGATATTAACCGCATCTTTAGTACATCCACAAAAGAGTTGCAACTTCTACTTAATGTTGACCGTGTAGCTTTATACCGTTTTAATCCTGATTGGAGTGGAGAGTTTATTGCTGAATCTTTAGCCACTGGTTGGTTACCCCTAGTAGGAGAAGATATCAGAACAGTAATTGAAGATACTTATTTGCAAGATACCCAAGGTGGACGGTATCGGTTACGGGAAAACCATGCAGTCAATGATATTTACAAAGCAGGGTATAATCAGTGTCACATCGAGATTCTAGAAAGTTTACAAGCTAGAGCTTATATCATTGTGCCAGTATTCTCTGGTCAACAATTATGGGGACTATTTGCAGCTTATCAAAACTCTGGTCCTCGGGAATGGCTGGAATCAGAAGTCAATGTCTTAGCAAGGGTTGGCGATCAATTGGGTGTTGCCATCAAACAGGCTGAATATCTCCAGCAATTGCAGTTAAAATCCAAACAGATAGAACTGTCAGCTCAAAGAGATAGAGCTGTTAACAAAATTGTGGAAAACCTACGTGAAAATACTGATTTAGATAGCAGTTTTCGCGCAACAGCAAAAGAAGTTCGTATTTTGTTAAAAGCGGATCGGGTTGGGGTATTTCGTTTCCTGCCTGAATCAGGTTACGACGATGGGGAAATTATCGCTGAAGATGTACTACCAGGGTATGCTTCGGCAATGAATGTGAAAGTTCACGACCATTGTTTTGGCGAACAATTTGCTCCTGGATATCGAGAAGGAAGATTCCAAGCAGTTAGCGATATTTACAATGGCAATTTGAGCCACTGTCACATTGATATTCTTGCCCAATTCCAAGTCAAGGCAAACTTGATTGTACCTTTGCTTAAAGGTTCTGATTTATGGGGTTTATTGTGCATTCACCAGTGTGACGCACCCCGTGAGTGGCAAGAAGAAGAAATTGAACTAGTCAAGCGAATTGCCTATCAATTGGGTGTATCTTTACAGCAAGCTGAGTATCTGCAACAGCTACAAGAACAGTCAGCAAAAGTAGCAGCATCTGCTCAAAAAGCTCAAAGTGTAAACAAAATCATTGAAAGACTACGGGAAAATACTGATTTAACTACCGCCTTTCGCTCAACGGCAAAAGAAGTTCGTATTTTGTTAAAAGCTGATCGGGTTGGGGTATTTCGTTTCCTCCCTGAATCAGGTTACGACGATGGGGAAATTATCGCTGAAGATGTACTACCAGGGTATGCTTCGGCAATGAATGTGAAAGTTCACGACCATTGTTTTGGCGAACAATTTGCTCCTGGATATCG
>JASJCY010000068.1 GCA_030065825.1 Nostocaceae cyanobacterium
TTGAATCAAAAATTGATGTTTTTCTCATCTTGTGGAAATTATATTCAGAAATAACTGAGCGATCGCTTTCCACAGAAGAGTTACAGAATTTATAAATTGCAAGACTTTTCGGAAAGTGACAGAAGAGGACTACGGAAAGGCTACGCCAACATCCCCGGTCTTTTGACACGGGGTTTTCACCTTAATTCCTTATAAATTAGGGTTTGTAGTGTCAGGTACCGACGAATGATTGTGACAATATCGTAAGTCCTATCTTTGTATCTAATGGGTGAGTGCTTGGACAAAAAGAAATACTAAAGGATAGTATGAGTATGAGTTTTGGATTCTGCAAAAGTTTTTTTTAAGAAGACTTTTTGCAGAAACATTAAGCTGGTGACAAATGAAATAAATTACTAATTCTAGGTTTTGATGAATTTTGACAATAAATTGTTGATTTAATTATAGCCGTTCCCAGGCAACTGAAGTACACACGAACCTTTTATATCAAAACAAACAGCTTTAAAACGTACCTCACGCTTATTGAGAACCGCTATAGACAAGATTACAACATTAAACAAGTAGCAGTTACTTTTTTCAAAAAATATCAGTACACTTTCTGTTTCCTGTTTCCTATTCCCTGTTTCCTGTTCCCTATTCCCTATTCCCCCTTCGGGTTCGCCACTCCCCTCAACGCGGGGAACCCGAAGGGGGTGGACTCACTATTCCCTGTTCCCTTCCTTTACAAGTCAATTCATACATCAAACCGGATTTCTATATAATAATAATTAAACTTTATATGTCCCCAACCCAACCAAACCCGGAACAACTAAAAATTATCAACCATATCAATGGAGCAATTTTAGTTTTAGCACCAGTGGGAACTGGTAAAACCCGTGTTTTATCAGCAAGAGTAGTTAAAGCTATTAATAACGGTATTCCTCCTCAAAAAATCCTTTGTTTGACTTTCACTAATCGAGCTGCTAAAGAAATGAGTGAGCGGTTAGCAAAACTTTGTCCCCAGGAATTTCGCCATATTACTATCAAAACATTTCATAGTTTATGTACTTCGATGCTGCGAATTGAAGCACGTCAAATTGGTTTACCAGCGGACTTTGTTATTTATGATGATACAGACTGTATTGGACTGATTAAAGATATCTTTAAGTTATCAAGAGAGAGAGAAGCGCAATCAATATTTTTTCAGTTATCTGAGTGCAAAATTAAAGCTAATGACTATCAGTTATCTCCCAATTATCCCTTAGAAAAATTATTTGCACCTCTGGGAAGATATGAAGATAAATTAGCTAGTCAATACCAAGTCATTCTCCAAGAACGTCATGCACTGGATTTTTCGGACTTAATTTTTCATGTTCGTTCCATGTTTTATTCCTATCCAGAAATTAAACAAAGATGGGAACAACGCTTTGATTTTGTTCAGATTGATGAAGTACAAGATACTCATTTATGTGAATATGAAATTGTCCATAGTTTAGCTTCTCGTACTGGTAATCTTGCCATGATTGGTGATTTAGACCAAACTATTTACGAATGGCGAGGTTCTCAACCTGATAAAGTTATTCGTCAATTTCAGAAAGATTTTCAACCTCAAGAATATTCTTTAACTTGGAACTATCGCGCTACGAAAACTTTACTGAATGCAGCTTCTAATTTTGCTGATTCTTTTGAACATAGACATACAAAGATTACTCCTGCACCAACTTGTGAAGTTGGGGAATTAATTCAAGTTCATACAGCAGAAACTGAATCAAATGAGGCTAGATGGATTGGAACACAAATTCAAAAATTAGCAAGCGGTAATCCAAATTTTGCTTATAACAAAGTAGCGGTATTAACTCGAAATAATAACCGAATTAAAACAATTTCTGAGGGTTTAGAGAAATTAAATATTCCCTGTGTGACAATTGAGCAACATAAGTTTTTCATGGGTAAGGAAGTTAAAGATGCTCTAGCTTACCTACGCTTAATATTAAATCCTTTTGATACGGGTTCAATGCGTCGCATGTTACTACGTCCCAGTCGAGGAATTGGTGATGTAACCATCAAAAATGTCATCGATGAAGGACAAGATTGTGGCTTTAGACTCACAGATATGGCATCAATTCAAACCTTTATTGATGGCGACCCTTTTAGTAATTTATTGACTGCTTACACATCTGGAACAATAGTTGTTTTTGATGTGGAAACAACTGGCTTTTCACCTAGTAAGGATGAAGTAATTGAAATTGCTGCTGCTAAATTAGTTAATGGTAAATTAGAAGCGGAATTTCATGCTTATATTGCTAATACTCTTCCAGTGGGAGAATCAGAAAGAATACATGGTTATAGTGATGACTTTTTAGCCAGTCATGGTAGACCTGCAAGAGATGTCCTTCAGGAATTTTTAGGTTTTATTCAAAATAGTTTTTTGGTGGGTCATAATCTGGGATTTGACATTAAGATGATAACAGCCCATGCTCAAAAAACAGGGTTATTAACTCCTAAATTCAAATGGGCAGATACTTGGAATTTAGCTAATCGTTTTATCGAATCAGATAGCTATAGTCTAGAAAATTTAGCAAGCAAATTAAACCTAACTCACTTACCAAGTCATAGTGCGGTTGATGATACTCGCACCACAGTTGAACTATTAGCAATTTTAATTCCTTTAATTCAAATTCGTGCTGACTATCGTCAAGCTTTAGTCTATCGATATGGAGAAGAATTTGAAAATTTAGCTGATGATATTGAAAGTTGGAAAAATGCCAGCCAAAAATTACGTCCAGCGGATTTATTGTCTAAAATATTGGTAGAGTCAGGTTTGCATAATTATTACCACCATCAAGACCAAAAACATCTCAAAAATCTGCAAAGGTTAGTCAAAATGTTTGAAGAATGGGATAATTTAGAACTTCATCCAGATACTGCACTGCGAGTAATTATTGAATACACTGCATTAGCAAAAAATTTAGATCAAATTTCCCAGGATAATAATCAAGTTCCAATTATCACAGTTCATCAATCAAAAGGTTTAGAGTTCGACACAGTTTTTATCGCAGGTTTATTGAATAATGAATTTCCCACTTTCTTCAGTCTACGTGATGGCAAACTAGAAGAAGAAAAGCGTCTATTTTATGTAGCGATGACAAGGGCAAAAAAACGCTTATTTATCTCTAATTTTATCAAAGATTCTCAAGGCTATTCCCAGTCACCCAGTCAGTTTATAGATTTGCTTAATTCTGAATATATGACCTTTCTCTAAATAAGTTCAAAATTCCAATTTTAATCAGGAACATATCATTCACAATGTTTCTGTGTATAGTAAGGGCACGGCATTCATAATCTCTCGGTATATAGAGTAACTTTGATGACGCCGTGCCCCTACTCTCGGAGAAATATAGCGGTTTTCATGCTTTGTGCAATACAAGCTGAACCTTACCCCTCTCCCTTTCCCCCTTTCCCATTGGGAGAGGGGTTAGGGCTGAGGTTTGATTGTCTACAACCCTACCGGAAGCCCTTCGGGTTGCGCCACTTGCTACCCTGCACCGAAGCCGCATGACCTGCGTCTATATGCCGGGAAACCCTTACTTACAGAAGCCGCACTGCCTCACCACCGCAGTGGCTTACCGCTGCGCGTCTACACTCAACTGAAAAGCGCTATATAAATATTAACACTCAATTTAGCTTTTAAGGTAAAAAATCACACTTTAACTCGTTTCCAGGCTCAGCCTGGAAACCCATCCTAGGAGGCTCTGCCTCCAGACTTAATGGCTAACAGAGACACCCTAAAATGCATCTACTTGATAAAACCTTGTAACGAGAGTCTAAAAAGCTAGATTTAACAAGCTTTTTACCTTAACAAGCGTGTTATTCGTCTCTACATCTTTGCTACCTAGAGAATGATTTTTTCTCTATGCTTACTCAGCCAATTTATGCGACAATAACAAACATGCAAAACTATGATGTAATCATTATCGGAGCAGGACATAATGGACTCGTGTGTGCTGCTTATTTGTTGAAGGCTGGCTACAGCGTTTTGTTATTAGAAAAACGTTCCGTTCCTGGTGGTGCAGCGACTACTGAAGAATGCTTACCCAAGGAAGCACCAGGATTTAAATTTAACTTGTGTGCCATTGACCATGAATTTATCCATTTAGGTCCAGTGGTGCAAGAATTAGAACTAGAAAAATATGGTTTAAAATATTTGGAATGTGACCCAGTTGTTTTTTGTCCCCATCCTGATGGAAAATATTTTTTAGGTCATAAATCTGTAGAAAAAACCTGTGCAGAAATTGCCAAATATAGTGAAAGAGATGCCCAAAAATATGCCGAATATACAGATTATTGGTTACGGGTAATTAATGGCATTTCTCCTATGTTTAATGCACCACCAAATTCGATTATTGATATTGCTGGAAATTTTAATCTCAATAAATTCAAAGATGTCTTAGCAGTAGCTGGTTCCGTAAACAAAACTATGGATTTTGTCCGGAATATGTTATCCAGTGCGGAAGATATTTTAAATGAGTGGTTTGATTCCGAATTTCTCAAAGCACCCCTAGCAAGATTAGCCGCAGAAATGGGGGTTCCTCCTTCCCAAAAAAACCTAGGAATTGGTGCGATGATGATGGCAATGCGTCACTATCCAGGTATGGCTAGACCCCTTGGTGGTACGGGTGCGCTGGTGCAAGCTTTGGTAAATTTGGTTCAAAGTCAGGGTGGTGCAATTCTGACGGAACAGCAGGTTGAAAAGGTATTAATTGATGATAATAAAGCGCTGGGTGTTAGGGTTGATGGTGGTAAAGAATATCGGGCAAAATATGGAGTTATTTCTAATATTGATGCCCAAAGACTATTCTTACAAATGGTAGATAAAAATGATGTAGATGCTGTCGAACCAAATTTGTGGTCACGGTTAGAACGTCGTATTATTAATAATAATGAAACTATCCTCAAGATAGATTTGGCATTAGATGAACCATTAATATTTGCCCATCATCAACATCAAGACGAATATTTAATTGGTTCGATTTTAATTGCCGATTCTATGGCACATATAGAAGAGGCACATAGTAAATGTATGATTGGAGAAATACCTGATGTTGACCCTTCTATGTATGTGGTAATGCCTAGCGCTTTAGATCCAAGTTTAGCACCATCAGGTAAACATACTTTATGGATTGAATTTTTCGCACCCTATCAAATTAAAGGTGCAGAAGGTATAGGTTTAAATGGTACGGGTTGGACAGATGAATTAAAGCATAAAGTTGCTGACCGGGTGATTGAAAAAATGGCAGATTATGTACCCAATTTGAAAAAATCAATTATTGCTCGTCGGGTAGAAAGTCCGGCAGAATTAGGAGAAAGATTGGGTGCCTATAAGGGGAATTACTATCATATTGATATGACTTTAGAACAGATGGTATTTTTCCGTCCTTTACCCGAATTAGCAAATTATAAAACACCAATTGAGGGTTTATTTTTGACTGGTGCGGGAACTCATCCAGGGGGTTCAATTTCGGGGATGCCGGGACGTAATTGTGCTAGGGTCTTTTTACATAGTCAGCAACCTGTAGTACAAACACTGAAAGATGCACGAAATACGATTATGGGAATGATGAGTTCTGTACAAGGAATAGGGAATAGGGAATAGGGAATAGGGAACAAAAACCGGTCAATAAAAAACTATGGGTTTCAAAATAGACGTGGTTTATATTAGTAAATGTTGTGTTTATTACTAATTGTAATGCAGCATCTAGATTATCATGTACAATATAGTGTTACCTTGTATTTATAGAATTTATATAATACTTATGTATTGTATAAAAGTAGAATTTTGTATATGGAAAAATTAACAGTCAAAAACTTTTTAAATATTGAAAGCATTGAATTGGATTTAGCCAAAATCAACATTTTGATTGGTCCCCAAGCCAATGGTAAAAGCATAATTGCTAAATTAATTTATTTTTTCAAGTATTTTTTTATTAAATATCGTTCTTCTATACTCAAACAGCAGAAAAAACGAGAATTCGATCAGAGTATTATCAAAAATTTTAAAGAAATATTCCCTGATTATTCTTGGAAGGAACAAGAGTTTAATATTAACTATCAATTCCATAATTATTATGTAAGCTTGCACACAAAAACAGTAGCAAATAATAAACACAAATTATCTCTTGAATATTCTGAACATCTAGTTAAAAGTCGTAGAAAGATTTCCGCTGAATATTTATTACAAGGTAATTAAAAATATTGAATCTACAAATAAAAATAAATATTCTCTAAGAGATATAGTAAGAGATATAGTTCTAGATATAGATATCACAGTAAATTTCAACAAAATTTTTTCACAATATATTCTTAAAGAAAATCAAATAACTAGACTTGATCTACTCACTTTTATTCCAGCGGGTCGTTCATTCTTTGCTAACATACAAAGTAATATTTTTTCCTTTTTGTCACAAGATATTATCATAGATTATTTTTTAACAGAATTTGGTTCAGACTATGAAAAAGTAAAATCATTATATAAAAACAGAGAACTCTTTAATCTACAAAAAATTGATTTTGATGCGGTAGATGAATTAATTAATAAAATAATAGTTGGTAATTACGTATATGAAAAAGGTGAAGACTGGATATACAATAGTCACAATAAAAGAAGAATAAATTTATCAAACTCTTCTTCTGGACAGCAAGAAGCTTTACCAATGGTACTTGTATTAGCTGTTTTACCTTTTATGACTCAAACTCGCTTTTTTATTATAGAAGAACCAGAAGCACACTTGTTTCCTCAATCTCAAAAGTACATAGTCAATTTAATTAGTTTGATTTTTAATCTTACTGATAAAAAACATAAGTTTTTGATAACTACTCATAGTCCTTATATATTAACGGCTTTTAATAATTTAATCCAAGCAGGAAATACTCTACAAGCATTACGAAAAAAGTCTGAAAATAAGAGTTTGATTCAAAAATTGATTAAAATAATTCCTGAAAATCGTATGTTAGATATCAGCGATATTGGAGTTTATACTATTCAAGATGGAAAAATTAAAAGCATAATCAATCAAGAGAATCAATTAATTGACACAAACATCATCGATGACATATCTAATGAATTTAGTAGAGAGTTTGACGAATTATTGGAGTTGGAACTTGGAGAATAAATTAGGTGGATATAGAGAAATGTTCTGAGAAAATAAATCATAAAAATATATTAGTAAAAGAAAAAAAGAGTAGTCAAATAACTTTCTCTAATCCTCAATTAATAGAGGTAACAAAAATACAGGTAGATGATTCTTTAGATATTCAAGGGTTGAAGTGTGATTGGTTGTTAATTGTTAATCCACCTCAATTTTACATAGAAATATATATAGAGTTGAAAGGAAAAGATGTTGAACATGGCTTGAAACAGATTAAAAATACAATTAAAATCCTATCCCAAAATCCAACTAAATGTAGGAAGTATTGCTATATAATTACAACCAGATGTCCTTTAAGTTCACCAGAAATTCAAAACCTGAAAAAGAAATTTTTAAAAACCTATAATGCTGTTTTGAAAGTTCAAAAGACAGGATGTACTGAAAATATTAATAGCTTGATACCTGGTAATTAGAACATAAATAAACTATACTTTGACTCTACCCCTAAGGATATTCCCCTACGCGTAAGATTGGGTGAGGCTAATTCATACTTTTTCTTCAATTATGCAACGCCAATTTTTTAACTTCACACCCAAATTCACTATAAATATCAAAATGTTATAAAACAATCACATCTTTATGTCATCAAACTTTAACAAAAAAAATTCCAGGGTAAACCCACGGACACCCTAATTATAGCATAAAATAGGTTGCTGTAAACCTTAATCTTACGTTTCGCCAGATGACAATTATTATCAATAAATTTCTGAATCAAGAGAAAAATATCATTATTTCCACTTTTAACAAAAGTTAACAATAAAACTATCAGATGAAAATCTTTCTTGGTGATTCCCAATCTCAATTTCTAGCCCCGAACACCCGATTTTCAAGCTAGTAGTTCCCTATTCCCTATTCCCTATTCCCTATTCCCTATTCCCTATTCCCTATTCCCTATTCCCTATTCCCTATTCCCTATTTTCAAGGCAGGGGAAATTCCGCCTTATATTGTTCGGTTCTACGACTTTCGTTAGAAGACAAATAAATATAACCTCTTAAGTAGTACAAAACTTGCTCAGTTGCTGAAAGTCGCTCTGAAATCAAGGGGTGAATAACCTGTGTTTAAATGGATACTACCGAGTCTCAAAGATATTATAGCTGCAAATCAATCCACTGTAATTGAATCTACCCCTGCCAAAGCAGAACAGCAGTGGCTCATCAGCCTTGTAGCAGCAGAACAATTACTATTAGATGTAATAGATACCACTTCACCAGATGCCATTCCAGGGTTAGTTTTAGCGGCTCCTGCACCGGTATTTTGTCACCCTACCCTGACTGAAAATTTACAAACCATCACTTTTACAGCAAAACCATTTAATCCCTTGGCGTTGATGCCATTTCAGATGTCGATTACCGACAGCAGTACTGAGCCAGTAAATCCCCATAAACCAGTGCTACCTTTACTACCAGTAGACCCCTTGGCTAAGGAGCAGTTTTGCTTGGTATTTACTGAAAAATTAAGATTAGTGCTGGTGTTGACGGAAGAAAATAATGGTAACAAATCCTTTTTATTTTCCTTTGAGCCAGAGGTAGTTGAACAAGCATGGCGGGCGTTAGCAGCGCGGATAATGCTTACTAACCCCGACTTTTGCGCTGAACTGGATGAATTGGTGCAAAAATACCCTCAAGTTACACCAGACTACCGCCATGTAATGTATTTTAGTCAGATGTTGCTGGCAAATCTACCAGAACCAGCGGCGGAAACTGAGAATAAGGAACAAGTTGAACAGGTGCATGTTTGCGAAAATTCCCCTGGTTCCTCTCCCCGAGTAGATGTAGAATTGCTACAGGCATTTGCTCATGAAGTCCGTACTCCCCTAGCAACTATTCGCACCATGACTCGCTTGCTACTCAAGCAGCGGGACTTACCTGCACGGGCAATTGAGCGTTTAAAAAAGATTGACAAAGAATGCACTGAGCAAATTGATCGCATGGAGTTACTGTTTAGAGCCGCAGAATTGGAAACCACTGCTTCAGTAAAATCCACGAATTCCCAACTGACGGCAATGTCCCTCAATCAAGTATTAGAGCAAAGTATTCCTCGCTGGCAAGACGCAGCAAGTCGGCGAAATTTGACATTAGATGTGGTTTTACCCCAGCAAGTACCCACAGTGGTAAGCAATCCTAATATGTTGGATCGGGTTCTCACCGGATTGATCGAAAACTTCACCCGTAACCTACCCGCAGGTAGCCATATTCAGGTACAGGTAATACCCGCAGGGAATCAATTGAAATTGCAATTATTACCCATATCTTATTCCGAAGATAGTAAAGATAATAATATTAGGCAAGAAGAATGCGCACCGCCAATTCGTAAAGCCATTGGTCAGCTGTTAATGTTCCAGCCAGAAACAGGTGCAATTACCTTGAATCTGTCGGCAACCAAGCATTTATTCCAAGCTATTGGAGGTAAACTTATCGTCCGTCAGCGTCCTCAACAGGGAGAGGTATTAACCATTTTCCTACCTTTGGAAGTTAAGAAGGAAGAGATGGCAGCAAAGAATTGAAGTCGGAAGTTATAAGTTAGGAGTTAGGAGTGATGAGTTAAAATTCCTAACTACTAACTCTTAATTCTGAACTCTTAATTCTGAACTTTTGATTCTTAAATCCTAACTCTTGACTCTTAGAGGTTATTTATCAAGTAAACTTAAGACCTAAGAAACCGGGTTTCTTTGAGACTAAGTACGATGCGGATTCAATACTCCACCCATAGAAACCCGGTTTGGACCTACACCCATAGACTTAATATTTAGTTTATAAATCGTCTCTTAACTCCATTCCTCCTAATTCCTAACTCCTAACTCCTAAGAGGTTATTTATCAAGTAAACTTAAGACCTAACAAACTGGGTTTCTCTGAGAATAAGTACGATGGGAATTCGATACTTCACCCAAACAAACCCGGTTGATAACTACAGCCATCGACTTAATATTTTCTTGATAAATTGTCTTTAACTCCTAATTCTTAACTCCTAACTCCTAACTCTTAACTCTTAATTCTGAATTCTGAATTCCTAATTCTTGACTCCTAACTCTTAACTCCATTCCTCCTAATTCCTAAGAGGTTATTCTAAGAAACCGGGTTTCTTTGGGACTAAGTACGATGGGAATTCAATACTCCACCCATAGAAACCCGGTTTATCCCTACACCCATAGACTTAATATTTAGTTTATAAATGGTCTGTTAACTCCATTCCTCCTAATTCCTAAGAGGTTATTTATCAAGAAACTTAAGACCTAAGAAACCGGGTTTCTCTGAGACTAAGTACATAGGAATTCAATACTCCACCCATAGAAACCCGGTTTCTCCCTACATCCATAGACTTAATATTTTCTTGATAAATTGTCTCTAACTCCTAATTCTTAACTCTGAACTCTTAATTCTTAATTCTTAATTCTTAATTCTTAATTCTTAATTCTTAATTCTTAACTCTTAATTCTTAATTCTGAATTCTTAATTCTGAATTCTTAATTCCTAACTCCTAATTCTTAACTTCTAACTATCTTCCTACTCTGCTGCAACTGGTAAATTTACCGTAAATGTAGAACCTTCCAAAGGTTTACTCTTGACAGATATAGAACCACCACAACGCCACAGCAAATTCTGAATTATGGTTAATCCCAACCCTGCACCAGCAACTTCTTCACTATTTGTTACCGGACGGACGCGATAAAAACGGTTAAAAATCTTGGGTATTTCCCCTTCTGCAATGCCAATTCCGGTATCACGGAATTCTAATTGTATATAATTTCCCTGAAGTTTTGCCCATACCCAAACTTGTCCGCCGTTAGGGGTAAACTTAATACTATTAGATAATAAATGAATCATAATTTGCCTGAGTCCACCACTGACACACCAGACTGGTGGAAGTTCGTTAGAAACTGTATATGCCAGCATAATGCCTTTTTCTTGTGCTAGAGGCTGGTAAGTGCTGACTACCCCTGGTACAATGTCTACTAGATGTACAGCTTCTAAAGTTGTGCCTCCGGGATTATGTTCGCTTTCTACCAATTCCAATACCCCAGTAATTAGAGAATTCTGGCGATCGCATTGGGTATTGAGCATTTGTAAATAACGTTGGCGTTGGGGGGGTTTCATCTGGGGGGAATTTAACAGACTTAAAGTGGTTTTCATGTGGGTGAGGGGTGTACGCAACTCCTGACACACGTTGGTGACGTATTCGTCTTTGAGTTCCAAGTTGTGATGCAGTTGTTGATTTAGAGATTGTACCCGAGAAACTTGCTTTTGCATGATTGAGCGCTCAATTTCCTGCTGACGCTGCATCTGTTTTGCTAACAACTGGGTTATTAGTGTTGCTTTGGGTTCTGGGGGACAAGTAAAATTATCTGTTAGTTGTGGTGCTATTCCCTGCTGGATACTGTCCAAAACTCCCTGAATTATTTTGCCATCAAAGGTATTTATTGTTAACAACGAAGGTTGCTCTTTTGCAGTGTTGACTTCTTGGGAAGTAGATTTTTTGAATGCTTTATGTGGTCGATAAGCTACAATTAAACTGCAAAATTCTGGCGATCGCACAATAAAAAAATATTCTCTTCGCAGTTTGCTTTTGGCTGGGATATATAATCTAATTTGAGATGATGGGGTTGTTTTGATGTCTTGGTTTCTGTTGTGATCATTTTCTCCCAAATAGCAACTATAGACTCCACCTAGGGGATGGACTCCACATTGATAACGAGTGATTTCTGAATGCCAAATCCTTCCTGGTGGTAGCTTTACCCATAAAGTAGCTGCAATCTGTTGTGAAATCAATAAGTCAATTTGTGACCTAATCAGTGACAATAGAGTAGCGGGATCGAGAGTCAATGGTAAAGGGGGTGTTTGCATTCCCAATACCAACTGGTAAACGGACAAATTCTGAGGTGAAGAAACTTTCATGATCTAAGCACTGTCAGGAAATACCAAGAAGGATGAAGCAATAAATAAATACTGCCTTAAATCTTCACCCTTAAGTGTTTATTTGTACCAGAAAAATCAGCATTAAACATCAAGATGAAGTAAAAATCAAGCTTAACCCTATTACTTGACCTTCTTAAAATACTACATATTTTGGAGTTTTTGGGTGAAGTTGGTAACTTGATAACGGGAAATAGGGAGTAGAGATTCTAAAACCGAACTTGGCAAAACTTTCGTAGAGACGTCGCAGCGCAACGTCTCTACAGCCGATTAATAGTTCAAATCAGCAATAGTGATATAGTGGTTTCCACACTTATGAAATACAGTAAGAGTGGGATGGGCATCCCTGCCCGTCCTCATTTTACGATTCCCTTTGTATTCTATACCCTGGGGTGAGGCTGCGCCTACAACCAAAAACCGCTATAATTCTACCAATACGGTACCTTAGCTGATATCTTGCAACATTCGCAATTAGCATTCACAACTGCCTTAGAATAAATTCTCAGGAACCCAATACAAAGTCTGATAAATCTAATAACTTGCACCAATGTCGTTTAGCCTCACAACCCACCTTGAAATAAATTTCAAGGAACCTACAGACAAAGCACGTTAAAACGCGCTGGAACCCTTACTCAGTCTGATTTATCAGACTTTGTGTATCAGCCTGGGAATTTATTCCTAGGTGGGAAGGATGGGAAAATTGAGAATAGTGCAAGTTATCATATAAATCAGACTGGGCAATGCATGAGAGTGCGTTTTAACTAACAACTTGCACCAATGTCAGTTAGGCAATATTACGATTGCATTCTGGTTGCTAAAGCGTTACGAGCATGTTCTCGGTCATCAAAGTGAATCTTTTCTGTTCCGAGAATTTGGTAATCTTCGTGACCCTTACCAGCAATCAGAATACCATCTCCTGGCTGTGCTTGCAAAATTGCGGTTTGAATGGCAATGGCGCGATCGCATATGACTTGCGGTTCTACCCCATCTGGTATCCCTGCTAAAATATCTTCTAGAATTCTTTGTGCATCTTCTGTGCGGGGGTTATCTGAAGTCACGACTGCGACATCAGCTAATTCAGCAGCGATTTTACCCATTTTCGGACGCTTGGTACGGTCTCTATCGCCTCCGCAACCGAATACGCATATCATTTTACCAGGGATAAAGGGACGGGAGGCTTTGAGTAAGTTTTCCAAGCTATCGGGGGTATGGGCATAATCCACAATGACGCTAATATCTTGGTCGGGACTAATTTGCACTCTCTCCATTCTTCCGGGAACCCCTGCAAAGTCGGGAATCGCGTCAGCGACTAGTTGTAAGTCTAATCCCAGGTGTAAAACTGCTCCTAGTGCTGCCAGTAAATTTGCGAGGTTATACTGACCAACTAAAGGCGAATTAAAGGCAATATCACCTTTTGGGGTGTGTAACTTTCCACTTACTCCATCAGGCTGGTAACTTAAGTCACTCATCCACAAGTCTGCTGTGGAATCATTGACGCTGTAACTCCAAACCCGATTGGCATCTAAACTAGCAATTAAGCGCTTACCATAGGAGTCATCAGCATTAATGATTGCCCTTCCTTGGAGATAATCGGGGGAGAACAGTAAAGCCTTAGCTGCGAAATAGTCCTCCATATCTTTGTGATAGTCCAAATGGTCTTGGGTAAGATTGGTAAAGACTCCCACCTCAAATTTACAACCCAAAACCCTTCCTTGTGCTAAAGCATGGGAACTAACTTCCATTACCCCATATTTATTCCCTGCATCCACCGCTGCTGCTAACTGCTGCTGCAACTCTACTGCGAAGGGTGTGGTATGCACTGCTGTTTGTACAAAACCCTTCCACCGGGTATAGAGAGTACCCATTAAAGCTGTTGGTTGATGTGCTTGATTGAGAAAATACTCAATTAGGTGAGAAGTTGTAGTTTTACCATTAGTACCAGTTACCCCAACCATGGGTAATTTTCGCCCTGGATAGCCGTAAAAAGCCCCAGCTATATCAGCACAAGCTTTAGTCATATCAGAGGCACTCAAGACGCAAATATCGGGGGATGGAGGGTGTTTTTGCAGTGCTTGGGAAGATATAAGGGCAGCTAACGCACCGGATGCGATCGCACTTTCCCAAAAATCACCCCCATCTACCCTAGTTCCTGGCATTCCAATAAACAAATCTCCAGTACTGCAAGCATGGGAATTAGTCTTTATACCTTGAATTTCTGCATCTAATGCTGGGTGTTCCGGTAATTTAGAAATTCCCTCGACAGTAGCTAATAACTCCCGCAATTTCATCTACCTAACCTCCTCACAGGGTTACCTTGGGCATATTTTGCACCATGTTTCTTTTTTCGACAAATTGTTTGTGATACCTATAAGTATTTCTGTAACATATGCTGCAAATTACTTACAGTTGCCCTAGGAGAGGGACGGGGTATGGGCTGTAGATTATCTCCTTTTGCTAAAAATAGTACTGGCACTTCATACTCATAAGCCTGAAACCAATCATCACGGGTAGTAATATCCCGCACCTCTAACTGTAGGGATGGAAAATTCCCGGTCTGCATAATTTCCTCCAACTTTGATTGTAAGCCCTCACATAAATGACATCCCGGCTTACTGAATAAAATTAATTGCATTTATCTCCTCAGAGGATATTTAGAAAGTCTTACTTTTATAGATCAGAATTAGGGAATAGGGAATAGGGAATAGGGAATAGGAAAGAAGGGAGGTCAAATTGTACTGAGTTTTTAAGCGCAAGCGCAGGCTACGCTAACAAAAATCAAATAGGAGTCCTATATTTACTTCCATGCTGCAAAAAAAGCAACAGAACCTACAATATGGATATCATAAGTACGAAAACATTTTTTGAGAATTGCTTCTAAATCTTCGCGAGTATCATTTGTATTGCCGAATATTCCTTTAGCATTATATATACGCATTAATTGTTGGGCAAAGATATTGTGTGATATTCCTTTGCCAAGAATGGTCGTTCCAAAAATAATACCACCATCATTGAGCAAAGCTTTAAGATTTTTGAAAACAATACCTTTACTCAATATGTTATTACCAGGAAGACAATGCAATAAGTAGTTGATTCCAATCGAATCAAAAGTTGATTCTATAGGTAGTGGTTGGAAAACGTTAGCAAGCAAAGTAGTGGGTTTATATCGACCTATGCGCTGTGCAGTATATTCTAAACTATTAGAATTTAAATCTACTAAGACAATATGAGGATTCGCATTGGGAAACTTGCAATTGTCTAAAAAATAGCCACTTCCTACTCCTATATCTAGATGTTTCTCCGAGACGTGTTGGTTGTAAAAGTGGAGAATTAATTTAGTTGGACATTTCCAAAAAAATGTATTTGATAAACCTAATACAAAAAAATCATAAATCCTCAGAAGTGATTTACTGTAAATAGCTGCACCTGAAATTGTATCAATAGTAATTTCTGCCTTTTGAGTAGAATTATTATCTTTCATGGTTTTCTTTTCAGCGATATTTATTGTGTTTTTTTTGTCTTCAATCAGGTACTAAATACTAAGATATTTCAACTATAATTTTCAGTTATTGAGCATATTTTGGCTTCATTTCTCGGTCTTTTAGCTGATTTTCAATATAGGGTACTCAGCTTTGAGTTTTTTCCATAACTTGTGTCGTTCTTGTCTGGTTCATGATTGAAAATAGGCGAATTTATAGTTACCAATTACCAATTATTTTAATTCCCCGATTATCCATCGTTTCCACAAATAAATCTGTAGGTAAAGCTGACTCCACAGGTGCAACACCAAGATGTTTCAACCTTTCTTCTAATATTAACTGGGCAATACTACCTGTACCACACCCAGCTGACACTGCTGTATTTTCATGTACCAAAGTCGCACAATAAACTTTTTTTTCCCCATCTTTAATCCCCGTGACTTGGGAACGCACGGCTACCCCAATTCCACTAAAATTGTCAGTAACATCGGTCATAAAATGACTAACATAGGATAAAAATTCTATCCCCCCCGGATTTTGTATCCACGACTTGGGAAATATATTGGCTGCAATCCAAGTTAAGTGGTTATAAAAATCAGGAACCGAACCAAATTTAGTAATTACACTTTTAACTGTAGGGAAAGCCTTCGGTAAAGTGAATGTTTCTGGCAT
The DNA here is from genome assembly GCA_030065825.1 of Nostocaceae cyanobacterium. Lineage (GTDB taxonomy): Bacteria > Cyanobacteriota > Cyanobacteriia > Cyanobacteriales > Nostocaceae > JASJCY01. The sequence continues at coordinate 16,240 of JASJCY010000068.1, forward strand.
ATCATACCAATAAACCCCGCTACGTCCATAGGGTGGAGGAAATTCTACAGCTTCCCTTTTTGTATATGGTTTCACTTCTTGCCATTTACCATCAATCCATGCCTCAAAGGGATTTTGCAAACCCAAAAAGGTAGTTCGCATTACTGTTACCCCAGCACCACCGGAACCAGATACTACATAACTTAAATGAATCTCTTCTGGTATATCTAATTGTTCTACACATTGGCGTACCATACTGTTAGAAATACCGGGAAAAATGCCAGTATTAATAATCGCCGTTACTCCTGCATTTGCTGCTTGTTCGTGATATTGTAACGCCTTATTAGTATAAGAACGATGGTCGCATACATCTATATAATTTATACCATGTTCAATACATATTTGTAAAACATTGGTATCCCGGTAATGAAAAGGACCAGCACAGTGAATAACTAAATTACTATTAGAAATAGCTTCTCGTAACTTTTCAGTGTCCGCCAAATCCAAAGCTAGAAACTGTATCTGTTCATCCCTAGTTTCATGGTTTGCCGTGCGTCCAGTAATTGTAATTTCCGCCTGAGTGTGGTTAGCTATATCTTGGGCTACACTATAACCAATGCGTCCCCGTCCTCCCAAAATTAAAACCCTGTGTGTCATCCTTTTACTATTGGTAAATCTACCATTATTTCATCAGATTTCGTGCTATTTGTCATGGGTAAGAAGTATGACATTTGATAAACTTTATTAGATATTTCCCGAAAAAATGTTCCAGACGTAGCACTGCTACGTCTCTACAAGGATTTCGGACAACCCATGCATAATTTTTGGAGATGTTTATTGTTGAATAGCTAATTGGGCAAGACGCTTCAATCCACCCACAGCCTGATAAATATCATCACCACGATAAATTGATAGAGGATATGACCTAGCATATCTTGGTTCACCTTGTCGAGTTAATTTTATAAATTGAAACTCATTACTATTGGTGACAAATCCAAAAGCGGGTTTTTCAGAGACTATTTCGCAAGTAAATATTAAGTCTATAGGTGTAGGTCCAAACCGGGTTTCTATGGGTGGAGTATCGAATCCGCATCGTACTTAGTCTCAAAGAAACCCGGTTTCTTGGGTCTGGTTTACTTTATAAATAACCTCTCAAGATTGGGGTTAGCCAGCATATAAACTAATGCCTGTGAGATTGCTACTTCTAAAGAAAACTCAGCTTTTTTTGCTTCAATAACCAACACCCAAAATGGTGGATGAAAAACTAAGATATCGAGGTTGCCTCTAATAATTGTTCCTTGATTATCGTCAAAAATTTATATTTTTTGCTCTGCTGCAATGTAAAATGGTGGTTTGTAAAAACCTGCTAATTTTAACAATGGTGAAAGTACCACCATTTGAAAAATCGGCTCTAATAAAGGGTATTTTGACAGGTAGAGATACTCACTTTTAACTTCATCCAGTACTTGTTTTTCTTGGGAGTTTAGTTGCGGTAATTCAGAGTGCCATTCACGAAAGAAATTTTCATCATCGGAACGTTCCAAGGCAAATCTTTCGCTGAGTTGAGCAAGTGTTATATCTTTTCCTTGGATGGTTTCTACCATGAATTAGTTCTCAATGATTGCCTAATTACAATATATATCCTATATTAATCCCCCCTACAGTTATCTCAACATTAACTCAGTCAAAATCTGAGGTGCGTTAGACTAAAGTCATAACACACCCTACACCCTACACCTACAACTAACACACCCTACACAACCTCACCCCGGCTAAAGCCACCCCTCTCCTTAATAAGGAGAGGGGAAGGGGTGAGGTAAAGTTTGTGTACCACTCTACGAGAGGTTCCGCTTGGCGTCTACACTCAACTGAAAACCGCTATATATGTTTATTGCTAGAAAAAAAAATCAGTATTAATACGAGGTGTGCAAGATTTAATCTACACTTATCTCAACATTAACTCAGTCAAAATCTTAGGTGCGTTAGACTAAACTCATAACACACCCTACACCCTACACCCTGAAAAAGTAGGGTGTGTTGTCGCAAAGCGCAACGCACCAAAGTAGAGATGAATGGTGCAAGATATGACATAACACAGCCTATACCCTTACCCCATGGTGCTTTTGGAGGATTGTCAAATTTGAGATTGCCCTCAATTTTCAATTCTTTGATTTTCCTAATTCATTTCTCAGGAAAATCTCATTTATTCATCAAGAGTTTTTAAGTTTAGTAAGCGAACTTATAAACAATCGAACTTCTGAAAATTTTTGAAACCAAAGGGATGCGTTACCTTGCTTGTATATCCAATCGCACAAATACTCGACTATCTAACTATTGTATCAAGTTCTGGACACCTGGGAATGAAACGCGATCGCAGGTGGGAGGCAAAAATGCACTATTATTGGCAAGCACATGACAATATTCCTCACACTTGCCATTGTTGTCTTGGCACTGTTTCTATTCGTTGCTGAATGGTTCCCGTCAGATATAGTCGCTATCATTGTCGCACTGCTGTTAACGGTTCTAGGGTTAGTCACCCCAGAAGAGAGTATCTCTGGTTTTAGTAACTCTGCTACCATTACCGTGATGGCAATGTTTATCCTCAGTGCAGCGATCGCTCGCACAGGAGCAATTCAAATTGTTAGTGACTTTTTACTCAAGTGTGGTGGTAAACGTCCTAGTCAGCAAATCTTCACTTTGGGGGTAATTGTTGGTCCAATTACAGCATTTATTAACAATACCGCTGTTGTTGCCGTCTTTTTACCCATTATTGAGGAATGGTGTAACAAGCAAAAAGTTTCAGTTTCCAAGTTACTAATACCCCTATCATTTGCGGCAATTTTGGGGGGTATGATTACGGTAATTGGCACATCGACGAATGTATTAGCCAGTGGTTTGTCTGAACAATTAGGATACGGAACATTTAGCTTATTCCAATTCACTCAATTAGGGTTAATCACATTCACCATCGGTCTCATTTATCTAGCCTTATTAGCACCACGGCTTTTACCAAGTCGCAGAAAACACACTGATGATATTCTTACTCAAGACTACGGTCTGAAAGATTACATAAGTGAAATTTTGATTCCTCCTGGGTCTAATTTGGTGGGAAAAACATTAGATTCGAGCGGTCTACAACATAAGTTTGATGTAGATGTATTGGAAATTATTGCTGATAATACCCGTTTTCACCAACCTTTGTCAGATACAAAATTACAAGCCTGTGCGGTGCTTTTAGTTAGGAGTAATCAAGAGGATTTGCTGAAAATTAAGGATGAAGAAGGTATTGAAATTCTGCCCGAATTTATCCGCAAGAAAAAGTCTTTACAAGCACAACTTAGCTTGGAAGACGAAGGTATTGCCGAAGTTTTAATTCCTTCTAACTCCAATCTCATCGGTTCCACTGTCAAAGAAATACGTTTTCGTCAACGCTATAATGTCACAGTATTAGCAGTCCATCGCGGACAAGCAATTACACGAGAACGTCTGAGTGAAATCCGCTTAAAATTTGGCGATGTTCTCTTGGTTCAAGGTCCGAAACAAAGCCTTTTAGGTTTGCAAATTAATCGCAACTTATTGGTACTCACACAGCGAGATTTAGAAACACTCCGACGTGATAAAGCTTCTATCGCTATTGGTATTTGTTTGGGAGTTGTAGTAGTTGCAGCATTTAACTGGTTACCTATTCTTATAAGTTCTCTGATTGGTGTAGTATTGATGGTCTTAACAGGTTGTCTGAAACCTAGAGAAATATACGATGCGGTACGTTGGGATATTATTTTTCTCTTAGCTGGCTTAATACCTTTAGGTATAGCTATGGATAAGTCTGGTGCAACTCACTGGCTAGCAGATAATCTGGTTGCAGTTGCAGGAAATTTATCTGGTTACTGGGTACTGACTTTTTTCTTCATCATTACTTCTGTATTCACAGAAATGATTTCCAACAATGCCACAGTGGTTTTATTGTTACCAGTTGCAGCCAATGTTGCGGAGACTCTGAATCTTAATCCCATGGCTTTTATGCTGACTGTCATCTTTGCATCATCTAACAGCTTTATCACACCAATTGGTTATCAAACAAACACCATGGTTTATGGACCAGGAGGCTATAAATTTACCGATTTTATGCGCGTCGGTTTACCACTGAATCTGTTAATGACAATAGTCGTACCACCATTAATTATCTTGTTCTACGGACTTTGAAAATTTTAGATTTTGCACAGATGCACCAACAGCAAATATCAGACTTAAATAGCCGTTCTCCTCCTTTTACAAGTAATAAGTAATAAGTAATAAGTAATAAGTAGTAAAAATCCCCTTGTTACTAATGAAATAAACAAGTCAAACCCTCTTTATTGAACACAATACTTAGGAGTAAAACCATGTCTCAAATCAAAGCTTTAATTCAACCCCACGGTGGTAAACTTATTGACTGCCGTTTGCAGGGACAAGAACGGGAACAAGCCTTATCTAGAGCCTCTAATCTACCTCGTTTTACCCTCTCCATACGTAATATTGCTGACCTAGAATGTATTGCTACAGGGGTTTACAGTCCTCTGGATGGCTTTGTAAACGAGCAGGAATATTACTCTATTGTCAAAGATATGCGTTTGAGTAATGGTCTTGCCTGGAGTATTCCTGTTACCTTGCAAGTTTCTGAGGCTGTAGCAGACCAATACCAGTTAGATTCGGAAATTGCTTTAGCTCATCCCAACGGGGAGATACTTGCAGTCATGACCGTTACCAGCAAGTTTAAACCCGACCAAGAATTAGAAGCACAACAAGTTTATCGGACTACTGAAGATGCCCATCCTGGTGTTAAAGCAATGCTCAAAGAAGGGGAAGTTTACCTAGGAGGTCCGATTAAACTGGTTAACCCAATCCCTCAGACAGATTTTCTCAATTACCGCTTAACTCCAGAAGATAGCAGAGCCGAATTTGCCAGACGTGAATGGAATACAGTTGTAGCATTTCAAACACGCAATCCTATCCATCGTGCCCATGAGTACATTACCAAAATTGCCCTAGAAGTTGTTGATGGACTGTTCATCAATCCCCTGGTGGGACAGACAAAATCTGATGATATTCCAGCTAAGGTGCGGATGCAATGTTATCAGGTACTCATGGAAAAATATTATCCGCAAAATCGCGTATGTCTTGGTGTATTTCCCGCAGCTATGCGCTACGCAGGACCACGGGAAGCAATTATGCACGCAATTGCTCGTCAGAATTACGGTTGTACTCACTTTATCATCGGACGAGACCATGCTGGGGTTGGAGACTATTACGGTACTTACGATGCACAGTACATCTTTGATGAATTGACAGAAGATGAATTAAAAATCACTCCCTTAAAGTTTGAACACGCTTTCTACTGCACTCGCAGTCAGTCTATGGCAACAGCTAAAACCAGTCCTAGCACTAAGGAAGAAAGAATACACCTATCTGGAACAAAAGTGCGGGAAATGCTGAGAAACGGTCAAACCCCACCACCAGAATTTTCCCGTCCAGAAGTGGCAGAAATTTTAGTTTCTTCTATGAAACTAGCCACAGTTTAGATAAAACCGGGTTAACTGGTTCCCAGCCTCCAGGCTGGGAACCCATCCTCGGAGGCTCTGCCTCCAGGGGCTTGACAAGAGGCAGAGCCTCTCAAAATACATTCCCAGCCCAGAGGCTGGGAACGAGAAGAGCCTCTCAAAATACATTACCAGCCCAGAGGCTGGGAACGAGAAATTACAGAACCTAAATCCACAATTAAGAGATTCAATAGAGGAGACAATCATGACCTTAGCTAAAGATATTTCTTTCACCGAAGCTGACATTGCCAAACTCGAATTTAAGTATGCAACAAAAAGACCCCAAGACATTCTAGGATTTGCTCTCAAGCAGTTTGATAATATTACAATTTCCTTCAGTGGTGCAGAAGATGTAGTCTTGATTGATATGGCAGCAAAAATCAAAAAAGACATTAAAGTATTCTCTATTGATACAGGTCGTTTGCATCCTGAAACCTATCAGTTTATTGAGAGAGTCAGAAAACAATATCGAATTAAGATAGATGTCATTTCTCCTGATGCTGCAGAAGTGGAAGCATTAGTCAAAGAAAAGGGACTATTTAGCTTCTACAAAGATGGTCATAAAGAGTGCTGTGGTATCCGTAAAGTCAAACCATTACGACGCAAACTTGCAACTGTTGACGCTTGGATTACCGGACAACGCAGAGACCAAAACCCCGCAACCCGTGCTAGTGTTCCCGTAATTCAAATAGACACCGCTTTCTCCACTAGCGATCGCACTTTAATCAAGTTTAATCCCTTAGCTAACTGGACTTCTGCTCAAGTATGGCAATATATCCATGCTAACGAAGTTCCTTACAACGAGTTACACGCTAAAGGTTTTACTAGCATTGGTTGCGAACCTTGCACCAGACCTGTTTTACCCAATCAACACGAACGTCTTGGTCGTTGGTGGTGGGAAAATGCTGCTGATAAAGAGTGTGGTTTCCACGAAATCAATTTAACTCAAGCAAACAACTAATCTGTCAAACAATGACGGATTTGTACCAGATGTAGCAATGCTATATCTTTACACACACTGGAATGCACATGGGTCAGAAACCGGGTTTATGAAGGAAAAATGAGGGTGCTGACAGGTAAATATTCCCAATAAACCCGGTTTCTCCATATTGAAAACATGTTCATTTTGTCGTCAAAATTAGTTTGGAAAAATGCATATTCAATTAGTCAAAAAAATCAAATTAGATGGCAATCCATGCCGTAAATCAGCAAAGGTTTTAAATAATCTTCAGGAATTAGATTTACTTGAAAAAATAGACGAAATTATTGCTGCCGATCAACGTCAACCATCAAGTGAAGGATTTACTTTAGCAAGTCAATATGAAGTAGAATCAGCACCTTTTTTCATCGTTCAAAATGATAAAGGATTGACTCGCGTGTATACAGCATATCATCGCTTTATGAAAGATATTTTTCAAGTATCAGTTTCCGAAGAAGAAGAAATTTCTGAAATTATGGCTCAAAATCCAGACTTAGATTACATCTAATGTTTATAGAGACGTAATATATTAGGTCTATTACGTCTCTATATTTAAGCATTGATCAACTTGTGATAAACACTATTATTTAGGGTAAATCCCATGGCAAATCCACCTCATAAATTTAATTCAGAGGTTGTCAAAACGCCTCAATCCTATGGTATATTAGCAGGGTTATTATTAACATCTGGGCTAGCACTTTTAGCAGAATCTCTCCATAAAATACCATCACTCTCGCTTTTAAGTTCATTAATTCTGGCAATACTTTTAGGAATTTTAGTCAAAAATACCGTAGGAGTTCCGAAAATTTATCAGCCAGGAATAAAATTTTCTCTCAAACGCATCCTCAGACTTTCAATTATTTTATTGGGACTGCGACTAAGTTTACCCCAAGTAATTGCAGTTGGTCCTACTGGATTAGGAATTGTCTTAGTCACTTTGGTGAGTACATTCATTTTTACTTGTTGGCTAGGAAGACAATTAGGAGTAAATAAAAAACTGACAAAATTAATTGCCGCAGGTACTTCAATTTGTGGTGCTTCTGCTATAGTCGCCACAAATGGAGTGGTTGAAAGTAAGGATGAAGATGTAGCTTATGCAGTGGCAATAGTAACAATTTTTGGTACTATGTCTATGTTGCTTTATCCTTTATTACCTATTATATTTCAGGTGACATCCCAGGAATTTGGAATTTGGTGCGGTGTTTCCATTCACGAAACTGCTCAAGTAATTGCAGCTGCATTTCAAGGTGGAGAAGTTAGTGGTGAATTAGCTACAATTGCCAAATTATCAAGAGTAATCTTTTTAGTGCCAATAGTTTTAACTCTGGGATTATTATCAGCAAATCCCGGTAAATCACCAGAAAAAATGAACTTGAATAAACTGCCAATTCCCTGGTTCGTATTTGGATTTATCGCCCTGATGTTGTTGAATAGCTTAAATATTTTTCCTCAGAATTTGAAAGCATCAGTAATTGAGTTCAACCATTTTTTACTAGCAATTTCTATGGCAGGAATGGGTTTAAAAACTAGTCTTTTTGAAATCAAGGAAACTGGAATCAAACCCCTATATTTAGGTGCTGCTTCATGGCTATTCATATCTATCTTTAGTTTTGGTCTTATCAAGGCTTTCTACTAACAAATCAATAGTTGTTTGTTCTGTGAGATTACTCTTAAAACCGAGTTTATCAAGGAGAAATAAAGGTTTTGAGATTGAAATATTTGCAAGATATGCCCACAGGGAAGTCAAAAGTATTAAATCTCCCTCGCAACAAATGAAAGAAACACAACATCCTCTTACTCTATTCCCTGTTCCCTCTCTTGAAAAGTTGCTCATGGGGGAAACCCCCAAGACCGCACTTTTCGCTATTCCCTATTCCCTGTTCCCTCTCTTGAAAAGTTGCTCATGGGGGAAACCCCCAAGACCGCACTTTTCGCTATTCCCTGTTCCCTGTATTTCTTAAGAATCAAGCTAACTTGTTTACATCTGCTAAAAAAGTTACAATTATGTCAATTATAAAAGGAGAATTACAATGAAGAAAATGTTATTGAGCGTTTGGGCACTAGGTTTATTTGTTCTTCCAGCCTATGCAACTAAAGGAATGAGAGAAAATGCCAAAGAGAGTAATGTGATTGCTGGAAGAACTACTAATTTTCGCTCTGAGAGAAGAACCAGAAGAGATGGTATTATGAGGGTAAAAAGTGTCTACAGTGTGGCAGAAACAGCCCAGAGGTTTGAATCTATTGCCCAACAAAGAGGTTTGAAAATAATTGCAAAAGTTGACCACGCAGCAGGGGCAGAATCTGTTAATAAAAAATTACGTCCCACACAATTGATTATATTTGGTAATCCTGCTGTCGGTACCCCATTAATGCAGTGCAATCAAACTACAGGAATTGATTTACCTCAAAAAGCACTTATTTGGGAAGATGAACAAGGACAAGTTTGGTTGGCTTATAACAGTCCCAAATATTTATCAGTTCGTCATCAACTCAGAAATTGTAGTCAAGAAGCACAAGACTCACTTCAAAGAGTTGGAAATGCTTTGAATATGTTAGCTCAAGAAACTACTAAGTAAAATAGTTTTCCATTGACTAAATAATTTCATAGGCATTGCTCAATTAAGGGATGAATATGAGTGGTGTAGCCTGGAATTTCTGCCTCATAAATATAGAAAACGAGCAGGGATGCCCATTCCACAAAACTATCAAAATCCTCCCGCATTTATGCAACCCAATTTCATATTTTGGATTTCATTAAACTGATATCTTGCACCACCCTCAACAACCGGGTTTCTTGAAAATGAATAAGCTTAAAAATCCGAATTTTTTGTTAATAAACCCGGTTTATAACCCAGGTGTCAGATGTCAGTTAGCTGTTGCAATATATTACATTTGAAAACTTTTAGGAGAAATTTATGCAACTATCAAAACAAAACCTCCAGGAAAACACAGACAAAGTATACGACGCTATTGTAATTGGTGGAGGTGCCGGAGGATTATCTGCAGGAATATACTTACAACGCTACCTGCTCTCAAGTCTGATTATTGACAAAGGCAAAGCTCGTTCCTTCTGGATGCAAGAACTGCACAACTATCTTGGTTTACCACCAGATACCCCTGGTCGCACCTTATTAAAAAATGGTAAAGACCACTACTTATCTTTAGGAGGAGATTTACTGAATGGTTATGTAGAGGAAGTAGTTGAGGAAGGAGACATTTTTGTTGTTCGCGTTAAAGTTGGACGTCAAGACAGTATCTACGCCGAATTTCGCGCCAAATATTTAATCGCAGCTAGTGGTATAATTGACAACTTGCCATTTCTCGACGACATGCAGAATGTCTATGAATATGCAGGATACAACTTGCATGTCTGCTTAATCTGTGATGGTTATGAAATGGTGGATAAAAAAGTTGGTGTATTTGGAAGAAACCAACGCAGTTTAGAAGTAGCTTTTAGTCTTGGTTGGTTTACACCATATATCACCCTTTTTACCCAAGATATGTTTGATGTTACTCCCCAATTTCGTCAAAGACTAGAAGATCATGGATATGAATTGGTAGAAGAACCCATAAAGAAATTTCTGGGTGAAAACCACCAAATGACAGGGGTGGAACTTATGGATGGTTCTATAGTTGAATTGGAAGCAGGATTAATTTCTATGGGTTCCCAATATCACTCAGGTTATCTTTCTGGTATAGATATAGAACGTCAGGGTGAAAATTTAGTCACTGATAAAATGTGTCGCACATCCCACCCCCGAATTTTTGCAATTGGTGACTTAAAAGTAGGACTTAATCAAGTAGTAATTGCAGCAGCAGATGGTGCTTTAGCAGCTACAGGAATTTGGAAAGATATTCGTCGCGAAAAAGGTGTAAAACCTCGATTAGATAAGATAGATTCTGATTTTTCTTTAGCAAGTTAAGGTAGAAAAACCTGTTGGTAAATGGTAAGTAAGTAGGTGAAATTAAATATAAAACCTCACCCTACCTCCGCAACCTCCCTCTCCTTACTATAGACACGGAGTGGCTTCCCGTAGGGTAGGAGAGGGATTGAGGGTGAGGTTTGATCTGATATTTTATTAACCCTACCTAGTAGTCCACCACACCAACTTTGCGGGGTAAAAGCAGAGAGGGGGAAGAGGGGGAAGAGGGGGAAGAGGGGGAAGAAAAAACTTTGTTCTTTCCTTATTAACCCCGCATAGTTTACTTGGTGGAGTACTAGTGTTCTGTCCCATTAGTTTTGATGGCTAGTTTTATAGTCATATTTATATGACTTTGACTAT
>JASJCY010000069.1 GCA_030065825.1 Nostocaceae cyanobacterium
GGCAACAGCGAAAAGTGCGGTCTTGGGGGTTTCCCCCATGAGCAACTTTTCAAGAGAGGCAACAGGCAACAGATTCAGATAATTGCTGTGCAGTAGTATTTTTTGAAATTGCTATTCCCTATTCCCCATTCCCCATTCCCTATTCCCCATTCCCCATTCCCTGTTCCCTATTCCCTATTCCCTATTCCCCATTCCCTATTCCCTATTCCCCATTCCCCATTCCCTGTTCCCTATTCCCTCGAATTTACCTCTGACAAAACTGTTGAATTCCTTCCACTAATTCGTCCATTTCCGATTCCAGGGTAAAGTAATGAACGCAAGCACGTATACAGTCAGGATTTAAAAGAGTCCGTGTAAATACTCCCCGTGACTCCAAAAAGGTTACTAGCTTTAAACTCCCTTGGTCATTAGTCAGATGAAACGACACCAAACCGCTTGATGGTGGAGATGCGCATAAACACTTAACTGTAGGTAGTACCGCTAACTTACGCCATAAATACTCGCTATTGCGGCAAATTTGCTCATATCTTGCCTCTGCTGTCCCCCATTGTTGATGAATGGCGATCGCTTGTCTTAATCCCCCGTACAAGGGAAAATTAGATGTAGCAACCTCATAACGTCGTCCATCTGGATGCCATGCCTTTGGGTGACCTTGACTATCAGTAATTACACTACGCCAGCCAATAAACGTCGGTTTCAGCTTTTCTTGGACTTCCCTGCGTACATACAAACCCCCTACACCCCCTGGTCCACAGCACCATTTATGACCAGTAAAGGCATAGAAATCTACCCCTAACTGTTCCAAATTTAAGGGTAACATCCCCACAGATTGAGCAGCGTCTATCAGAAGTAGGGAATTATTTTTATTGCATAAATTTGATATTTTGTCAAGAGGTAGAACTTGACCCGTATTCCAGAGGACATGACTTAGGACTACAAGGCGAGTATTAGGGCGCAAATTTTGAGCAATAACAGCTACGGAATCGCCTTCATTGAGAGTTGCCATCACGGGACAGGTAGTGACCTCTACAGCGAATCTACGACTGATTTCCTGGGCAATTCCCACAATACCTTGGTGTTCGCAATCGGAAAGGAGAATATGGTCACCAGCTTGCCATTCAATACCCCACATGGCAATATTACACCCAACGGTGACATCCTCGGTAATGGTGATGGTTTGGGGGGCTACATTTAATTCCTTGGCGATCGCTTCTCTTGTGGCTTGGGTTTCTTGGTCAATCCAAGTGTTAACCTCGCTGCTAAAAGGACCTATTTGCTGCATATAAGATTGAGCTTTAGTAATAGCATCCATCGCCACTTGGGGCATCGGACCTTGACCACCATAGTTAAAATAGTTCTTATTGGCTAAAGCTGGAAATTGTTGACGATATTCATCCACCTGGTTTTGTGTTATGGAAATACTAGTCATAGGTTACCGAAAGGATAAATTATAAACTATGTACGGTACATTCTTTGGAAGTCACGCATTTAAATGCTATGTAGCAAGCTTATTCTGTTGGTGTAGTCTTCGGTGAAGAGTACCCGACACTGATTGTAAACCGCACTCATTGCTAAATTTTCAACCAGCCCATGGGCACCTCCTCCCAAAGAATTACCAATTACCAATTACCAATTACCAATTACCAATTACCAATTACCAATTACCAATTACCAATTACCAATTACCAATGCTATTTTTTGTTAGCTTAAAGGAATGCTAATTAATGCTGAACGACTGCTGCAATACCAACGTTGTCAACGCCGATCTTTTTTAGATGTTCACGGTGACAAAAGACAACGAGATCCCATCGGTGATTTGATGCACAAGTTGCAACAAGACAAAATCGCCCATCATCAGAATGTTTTACAACAGTTTACCCATGAGCGACCAAATTATTCTCAAAGAGATTTGTTTTTAGCCCAAGAAAAAACTTTGGAATTAATGGGTTGGGGAGTTGAGTGTATTTATCAAGGGGTATTATTGTTAAATTATTCTCCAGAATACACCCTGCTGAGTAATCCAGATTTACTGATCAAGCAACCAGGAAATTCTGCTTTTGGAAATTGGATTTATACCCCGGCTAATATTGAATTGGGTAAACGTCCCAAGCGAGAATATCAAATTGTGGCTGCTTTCCATGCTCAGATATTAGCCCAGGTGTTGCAAACAGAGATAAATACAGCTTGGTTGATGTTGCGGGGGAAAGATGATAATTACCCCGTGGATGTAGGCAAGTGGACACCAATGATGTGGGAAATACTCGAAGAATTGACTTACAGCCTAGAACAAGAAGAACCTCCAGAAGTATTTATTTCCCGTCAACGTTGTAGCCTTTGTCATTGGTACAGTAGCTGTTATCAAGTTGCACAATCTCAACAGCACCTCTCGTTGTTGCCAGGGGTAACACCTGTACGCTACAGCCACTTACAAACCCTGAATATTACTACACCAGAATCTCTAGCCCGTACTCATCCTTCTGAGTTAGAAAATCTCCCTGGTTTCGACGGTCAAATTGCACCGAAATTAGTCTTACAAGCTCAATCTATAATTGAAAATCGTCCTTTAATTTTACCTGATTTTTCGGAATTGTCCTCAGGGGATAATCGCCAAGAGGAAATTACTTTGACTAGTTCTATAGAGCTTTATTTTGATATTGAAGCACAGCCAGATTTAAATTTAAATTATTTGTTAGGAGTTCTGGTTGTTGATAGACAAGCTAATACGGATAAATTTTATTCTTTTTTAGCAGAAGAACCAGAAGAAGAAATATTAGTTTGGCAGCAATTTATGGATTTAGTTTATCAATATCCCCAAGCACCAATTTACCATTTTTGTGTTTACGAATTTGATACAGTTAAGCGATTAGCAAAACTATACGGTACACCCTACGAAGAGGTATCACCTGTATTAGATAGATTTATAGATATTTACGAACAACTAATCCAAAATGTTGCCTTACCCATAGAAAGCTATGCCCTAAAAGCTATAGCTAGGTGGTTGGGCTTTGAGTGGCGTGATGCAGAAGCCAGTGGGGCTAAGTGTATATACTGGTATGACCAGTGGCTAAAAACAGGCGATCGCACTCTTTTGCAAGTCATTCAACGTTACAATGAAGATGATTGTCGTGCTACCCGTAATGTTAAGGATTGGTTGGTAAAATTTTTTCAGGATGAATATAATGGGCAAGCTGTTTCTACAACCTTGTGATATCGTGTTGGAGTTGTCTAATTTTTATTAATAGTTTTCTATGCAGCTAATCAGAAAACTCTGGAAGTTGCCAAGAATTATTGGTTTTGGTTTTGCAGTTATTCTCACTAGCGTTTTAGCCTATATTTTCCCCGGTACGGCTGTGGAAATTGGGGACATAGATTTTATCGGACAAGCTAGTTTACCCACTGGGGTTATTTTCCAGAAAACGGAATTAGGAGGCTTATCTGGAATTACCTACGACTCCAAAACAGACCTTTATTATGCCATATCCGATGACCGCAGTCAAAAATCTCCGGCTCGTTTTTATACGCTGAAAATTGACCTCAGTAACGGTGAACTTAAACAAGGTGGTATTGTTCCTGTTGGTGTTACCACTTTGTTAACAGAAAATGGCAAAACTTTTGCAGCCGGAAAAATTGATAGCGAAGGCATTGCTATAACTAGTAAAAACACTGTATTTATTTCTTCTGAAGGTGATGCTGGTCAATTTGTTAATCCTTTTATTAAAGAGTTTTCATTAACTTCTGGTAAGGCAATTAATACTCTATCTGTACCAGATAAATTTTTACCCTCCCGGGATAGAAAGCAAGGTATTCGTAATAATTTAGCCTTTGAAAGTCTGACCATTACACCAAATGAAAAACAGCTATTTACAGCTAGTGAAAATGCTCTAATTCAAGATGGTTCTCAAGCCAAACCTAACATCAGTACTCCTTGTCGAATTTTACAATATAACTTAATTAGCCAACAGCCAGAAAAGGAATTTTTGTATGCAACTGAAGCGGTAGCACCTGTTTTTGATATTTCTAAAAGATTTGCTCACGGATTACCAGATTTACTTGCTCTCGATAATCAAGGACATTTCCTGAGTATAGAACGTTCCTTTACCGGATTAGGCTTTTCTGTGGCACTTTTTCAGGTTTCCCTAGAAGGTGCTACCGACATTAGTAATATTGAAAGTATCTCTCAGACTAACCTCAAAACCATTAAACCAGTTCAGAAAAAATTACTTTTAGATTTAAAACAACTAGACCTATTACTTGATAACATAGAGGGTTTAACCCTTGGTGCCCGTTTACCCGACGGAAACCGTTCACTGATCCTCGTCAGCGATAACAATTTTCTTAACTTGCAACGCACCCAAATTCTAGCATTTAGGCTGAAGATAGAATCACCACTAATGAGATTATTGCGACGTCTTACCCCCTCCTTTAAGCCCTAGAACAAGCATTTACACAACTACTAAGCCATCCCCATCTCCCCCTACCCTGGGGGATGGCGTTGAGCCAACAACGGAGGGAACCGACCTACGCAAGTGGCTTACCATCTCTCCACCTTCCCATCTCTACCCTTGACTCTAGATACTCATTATTCAGTGTATTTACGTATTTAAATTCATAAGCAAATTCATCTTTTTCTTCCTTTCAGTGTAATTTCTCATCCAATTTACTAAATGAATATGCTAGACCAGGTTTACAAGCTTTTGTCCGTTGGTTGTAAATCATTTTATTGTTTGGTTTATTGTTTTGAATTATTTTTGATTGAAAATATTTAATTATTTGGTATAACTCCAATTTTGAGGTTTAAATTTTATAAAATAAATTAGGGTATTGGATTTTTTTGAAATTATTTTAAATGACTAATCAAAAAATGGTTAATAATAAAGTTGAGAATACCGTAATCCAGCCAAAAGAATTAGATAATTACATTGGAAAAATTTTAAATAATCGTTATGTCATTAGAGATTTAATTGGCAAAGGTGGTATGGGAAGGGTGTACATAGCAGAAGATGTAGCTAAAGGTGGAATGCCAGTGGCTATCAAAATTCTGTCTATGAATTTAGTCAATCAACAAATGTCCCAACGCTTTGGTAAAGAAATTTTTATTGGGGCACAGTTAGGACGTAAAAATAAACATATTGTTCGTGTTTTAAGTTATGGTATTACCGATGAAAGTGTTCCATTTTATGTCATGGAATATCTTCAGGGTAAAAACTTAAAAACTATCCTTAAAACTCAAGCTTTAGATGTATCCCAGTTTTTAGATATATGTTATCAAATTTGTTTGGGTTTACAATGTGCCCACGAAGGTGTCAGTCTCAAGGGTGAAATTTTTCCTGTTTTGCATCGGGATATTAAACCAGAAAATATATTTATTGCAGAAGATCCCAAAGTTGGTTCTATTGTCAAGATTCTTGATTTTGGAATTGCAAAATTTTTAACGGATCGGGTTGGCATAACCATGACTGAATCTTTTATTGGTAGTTTGCCTTATTCCTCTCCAGAACACATGGAAGGACGCAAATTACTAGATGTGCGTGCTGATATTTATAGTTTGGGAGTGTTGATGTTTGAAATGCTGACTGGAAAGCATCCGTTTTATACAACAACACAATCTTTTGGTAATTGGTATCAGGCACATCGTTTCCAAACTCCACCTGCATTTGAAGATGTAATTCCTAACATCAAAATACCCGTGGAATTACAACAATTAGTCATGAATTGTTTAGCTAAAGAGGCACATGAGCGTCCTGATAGTGTTAGTAAAGTTATCAATTATTTAGAAGTAATTCAAGAAAATTTAAATCCTGCTACTGCCAGTAATAATAACTCAAAAACTGATGATAATGCGGTGCAATTGATACCAGTTACATCACTAAGTGAAAAAGAATGTTGGCAGCAAATTTGGCCTCAGAATAAGCCAATAGCACCTATTGGTTTTCCACATTTATTACAGACACAACAAGGTAATATACCCACTTTTTGGGCAATGTTGCCGCAAGATGAAATTAACTTATTTTTAGAATGTACAAACCATACTGAATTTATTTCCAAAATCAATGTATACCCAATGATATTATGGTGTATATCAATTTATGATGGCACTTCCAAATTAACACGCTGGCTTTCTTACTTCTTGGATATTAAAGATAAAAAATTTCAAGATATAGCGCAAAAATTAGCAGAAATAGGTTATTACCACTTATTATTTTTCTCTTTAGAAGAACCACAGCGTTGTCGTCATGTCATGACTCTAACTCTTTCCTTTAAGCAACGACAACAAATTATAAATTGTTTAGAAAATATTCACACATCAACTTCATCCCTGACACCAAACCAAGCCAAAACAATTTTGAGGGCAGATTACGAAAAACTCAAACCAGGAATAATACGTAATATTGCCGCTAAAAGTAAAAAAAAGCAGAGAGTTGGTTTGAAAGCTACTTTAAATAGATTTATAGATAACCTATTGCATATGTTATTACGCTTTTAATAATTAATGTCATTGTCAAAAAACTCCTAAATGGAGGTTTTAAAATTGGAAATAAATAATTTAAATTTATCTTGTAACACAGAGTTATTAGCAAATCGTTATCAAATTAAGAAATTAATCGCCAAAGGTGGCATGGGTGAGGTTTTTTTAGCTGCGGATATATTATTAGGAGGAGTGTCAGTAGCTATCAAATTTTTATCTCAAACCTTTGCCAATACTCAAATGCAAAATGACTTCGCTCGTGAAGCACGTATTTGTGCTGCCTTGAGTCAAAAAAGTCTGCATATTGTTAGAGTTACAGATTATGGCGTTAGTGAAGCAGGTAACCCTTTTTATGTAATGGAATACCTGGAGGGTAAAAGTTTAAGGGATTTAATTCCTATGCCTTTATCCACATTTATTTTTCTTACAAAACAAATTTGTTTGGGCTTGCAGTCTGCTCATCAAGGAATTACTATTGATGATAAACTCCACCCGCTAATTCACAGAGATATTAAACCTGCCAATATCTTAGTTGTTCCTGATCGTATACTAGGTCAGTTAGTTAAAATTTTAGATTTTGGAATTGCTAAATTTTTAAATTCCCCCAGAACAACAGATGAAAATCAAGATTGTAATGGCACTTTTCCCTACAGTTCTCCCGAACAATTAGATGGCGCAGAATTAGATAATCGCTCTGATATTTATAGCCTGGGTGTAATGATGTTTGAAATGCTCACTGGTGAAAAACCTTGGCAACCAGAAACCGATTACTTTGGTGCTTGGTATACAGCACATCATTTTCAATCACCAAGAACCATTGCATCTGTAAATCCTAATCTCAAACTGCCAAGGGCATTAGAAGATTTAATTATGGCTTGTTTAGCAAAAAAAGCTAGCGATCGCCCCCAAAATCTCGCTGAAGTTCTCAAGGTTTTGTCAACTGCTGAAATAGCACAAAAACAACAGGAAGATATACACACAACAACAGGCACTAATACTAATATATATTTTTCATCTGCTAATGGCTTAGCTTTAAATTTACCTTTACCTATAGAAAAAGCCTGCCGCAAGCTAGTATGGGCTAAAAATAAACCAATTGAAGAAATTGTTTTTCCCCAGCCAATTCCCACTGAACAAGGAACTGTGGTTGTACTTTCCCTAATGATGTCTCTTCCAGAAATCGCCAGTCGTTCCCTTTCTATGGGTTACAACCAGTTTGTTTTCCTTGCCTCTCCCCATCCGATGCTACTGTGGGTGAGTTTACTTTACCATCGTCAGTTAGGTCCTAAATGGTTGCCATGCTACCTGGATATGCAAAACCCTTTCTATCGAAAATTGGTGTCTGTCTTGGCGCAGCAAGAGCAGTATCCAGTGATTTTCTTTTCTCTAGAACCCCCCCATACCTGTGCCAATGTAATTAGTCTTGGTATTGGTGAGAGCCAACGTCACCTCTTAAAAACCTCCCTAGAAAAAAGTCAAAGTTTACTCAAGAGCAATCAAGCACTCTTAAGTAAAAATTTATTAAAGCAACATTACAAGCACATACAATCCCAGATGTTACGGGATTTGCAATTGATACCCTCTGTTGTCAGCAAAGTTCACAGTTAAGAGGGGGAAGAGGGGGAAGAGAGGGGGAAGAGAGGGGGAAGAGAGTGGGGAGAGGGGGGAGAGTGGCACACATCTTGCACCTGGGGGAAAAACCGGGTTTATTGAGAATGACTAATAGCGAAAACCTAAATTTTAGGTTTATAAACCCGTTTTTTTTTAGTCTTGTTGAGAATAGTGCAAGATATGAGGTGGGGAGAGAGGGGAGAGAGGGGAGAGTGGGAAGAGGGGGGAGATAAAAAAATTTCTGGGAAAGTACTTGACACAATCTCAAACCATAGGCATAATGAGGAAGTTGCCAGTTGAGGGACCGTAGTTCAATTGGTTAGAGCACCGCCCTGTCACGGCGGAAGTTGCGGGTTCGAGCCCCGTCGGTCCCGTAGATTTGATTAATTAAATTCAATATCCCTAGTGATGACCATTGTAGGAATAACCTAAAATGGTCATGCTTCGTCATTTATAGCTAATTTACCGTGACTGTTAGAGTACGTATTGCCCCAAGTCCCACTGGAAATCTACATATTGGTACAGCAAGGACAGCTGTATTTAACTGGTTATTTGCCCGTCACCATGGTGGCAAATTTATCCTGCGAATTGAAGACACTGACTTAGAGCGATCACGTCCCGAATATACTGAAAATATCCTCGCAGGATTGCGCTGGCTGGGACTAAATTGGGATGAAGGTCCATTTTTCCAAACTCAGCGCTTGCATCTTTATAAGCAAGGGGTGCAAGACTTGCTGGATAAAGGACTGGCTTATCGCTGCTACACCACTGCTGAAGAATTGGATGCCATGCGGGAAGCACAAAAAGCCAGAGGAGAGGCTCCCCGTTATGATAACCGTCATCGCAACTTGACGCCAGAACAGGAAGCTGCTTTTAGGTCCGAAGGACGGAACTTTGTAATTCGGTTTAAAATAGAAGATGACCGGGAAATTATTTGGAATGACCTGGTAAGGGGTAAAATGGTATGGCGCGGTAGTGATTTGGGCGGTGATATGGTAATTGCCCGAGCTGCTGAAGATGGTATTGGTCAGCCATTGTACAATTTTGCCGTGGTGGTAGATGACATGGATATGCAAATTACCCATGTAATCCGAGGAGAAGACCACATCGCCAATACTGCCAAGCAAATTCTACTTTATGAGGCTTTTGGGGCAACTGTGCCAGAATTTGCCCATACTCCTTTAATTTTAAATCAAGAAGGGCGCAAGCTCTCTAAGCGGGATGGTGTCACTTCCATTTCTGATTTCCAAAAAATGGGCTTTACCCCTGAAGCTTTGGTGAATTATATGACCTTATTGGGTTGGTCACCCCCAGATTCTACCCAAGAAATTTTCACCTTGGAACAAGCAGCTAAAGAATTTAGTTTTGAACGTGTAAATAAGGCTGGTGCTAAGTTTGATTGGGCAAAACTAGATTGGTTAAATAGTCAGTATATTCACGGTATGGCTGGAGAAAAAATTACTGATGAACTGCTTCCGTACTTAGAAAGTGCTGGGTATAAATTTACATCTGGTAGAGAAAGACCATGGTTAGAACAACTAGTGGCTTTAATTCAACCCAGTTTAACTCGGCTGACAGACGCTGTAGACATTACTCAATTATTTTTCACCACGGAGGTAGAATTTAGCTCAGAAGCACTGAAGCAATTGCAACAAGAAGGTTCAAAAGCTGCTCTTGAGGGTGTTTTGGCAGCTTTAGAAAATCAGCAATTAGAATCAGCCACTGCCCAACAGATTATTAAACAGGTAGTCAAAGAGCAAAAAGTTAAGAAAGGTTTAGTCATGCGATCGCTAAGGGCAGCTTTGACTGGGGATGTACATGGACCGGATCTGATTGAATCCTGGTTATTGCTAAATCAGATTGGCTTAGATAAACCCCGCTTAGCAAAGGCAATTGAGGGGTAATTGGTAATTGGTAATTGGTAATTGGTAATTGATAATAGGAAAACCAATTACCAGCACCAGAAACCGGGTTTATTACATTTTCTCTCATAAACCCGGTTTCTTGATTAATTAGTTAATTACCGTTATTTGGGGAACTTGGCGTGTAAAATCAATGTCATCTATAACACTTATAAAATGATGTTAGAAACGTGCCAATGAAACTTATTAATTACGGGATTAAATTATCTGTTTTACTGGCGACAGTGGCGATCGCATCGGTCATTAATACGGCTGCTTATGCTCAGCAAGCACCGCCAATTTTTGGAGATATCGAAATTGGTGACAAATTTGAGCCAGATCCGATGAGAGTCCGGGGTATGAGTGGTGGTTCCATACCAGGAGAAGAGATTACTGGTACAAAAGACACCCCTACTGGTCCTTGTACCGGATTTTTTGATGAACTACCAGACCATATCCTTAAGCTTAACACTGACTTTGAATACCTCAAGCTAGTAGCACAAAGTTCCTCTGACATTACCGTGATTATTAAAGGACCAGGAGGTACTTGGTGTAACGATGATTTTGAAGGTAGCAATCCTGGCATTGTTGGCAAATGGCTACGTGGAGAATATAAAGTTTGGTTCGGTTCTTTTCGTAAAGACAATACTGTGCCCTACTTCATGGATATTACACAGACAGAGAAGTAGGAATAGGGAACGGGGAATAGGGAACGGGGAATAGGGAACTTGCTATATTTCTCAACTCTTCGCTCCCTTATTTTGTGTTATGTATTAAAATTAAGTTAAATTTAATTAAGATTCTTGTTGAGGTTGTAGCTTTGCTGTAACATTCAAGCCCTTCTGTAACAAACTATGTCAGACATGGCATTAAACTTCTAGGGATTTAGAAACATTCGTACAGCGATTTAGTAACAAGGGGTAACAAGCTATCATTCAGACATGAGGGCGTTTTGTGCTTTAGATACAGAATTTAGCTCAAGACTGTTGTAAACTTACTTTGTAAGCCCTAATGATTTGTTGATAACCGCAATTACACCTTGATTGTTGCTAAGGCTGATTAGTTCTATCGGCATTTAGAGGCAAATTAAAATGAAATTTTCTTGGAGAGTCCTAGTACTCTGGACATTACCAGCTTTGGTAATTGGCTTCTTTTTCTGGCAAGGGGCATTTAGTAGTAATAGCCCTGCAAATATGGGTCAGAATGCAGCCAATAGCCGCATGACCTACGGTCGCTTTCTGGAATACTTGGACGCCAATCGCATTAGCAGTGTAGATTTTTATGAAGGCGGTAGAACAGCAATTGTACAAGCTGTAGATCCAGACCTGGATAACCGGGTACAAAGGGTAAGGGTGGATCTGCCAATTAATTCTCCAGAGTTAATTACTAAGCTCAAAGAGAAACATGTAGATTTTGATGCTCACCCCATGCGCAATGATGGCGCAATTTGGGGACTGTTGGGCAATTTGGTGTTTCCAATCCTATTGATTGCCGGATTGTTCCTTTTGTTCCGGCGTTCTAGTAACCTTCCTGGTGGTCCTGGTCAAGCAATGAATTTCGGCAAATCCAAGGCACGTTTCCAAATGGAAGCCAAGACTGGAGTCATGTTTGACGATGTTGCTGGTATTCAAGAAGCCAAGGAAGAATTGCAAGAAGTTGTGACATTCCTCAAGCAGCCAGAAAAATTCACCGCAGTGGGTGCGAAAATACCCAAGGGTGTATTGTTGGTGGGACCTCCGGGAACTGGTAAAACTTTACTCGCAAAAGCCATCGCTGGAGAAGCTGGAGTACCTTTCTTTAGCATTTCTGGTTCGGAATTCGTAGAAATGTTTGTCGGTGTAGGTGCTTCCCGTGTCCGCGACTTGTTTAAAAAGGCTAAAGAAAACGCCCCCTGTATCATCTTTATCGATGAAATTGACGCCGTTGGTAGACAGCGGGGTGCTGGTATCGGTGGTGGTAACGATGAACGAGAGCAAACTCTCAACCAATTGCTCACGGAAATGGACGGTTTTGAAGGTAATACCGGGATTATTATTATCGCCGCTACTAACCGTCCTGACGTACTGGATGCAGCGCTATTGCGTCCTGGACGCTTTGACAGACAGGTGATTGTAGATGCACCAGACATCAAAGGACGTTTGGAAATTTTAAAGGTACATGCCCGGAATAAGAAATTAGACCCCAGCGTGTCCTTAGATGCGATCGCTCGTCGTACTCCTGGCTTTACTGGTGCAGATTTAGCTAACTTACTCAACGAAGCCGCAATTCTTACCGCCAGAAGGCGCAAAGAAGGCATTACCCTCACCGAAATTGATGATGCTGTGGATCGGGTAGTTGCGGGGATGGAAGGTACTCCCTTAGTGGATAGTAAGAGTAAGCGCTTAATCGCTTATCATGAAGTAGGACATGCTATTGTCGGTACTCTCCTCAAAGACCATGACCCAGTGCAAAAAGTGACATTGGTTCCCAGAGGACAAGCACAGGGTTTAACCTGGTTTACTCCTAACGAAGAGCAAGGATTAATTACCCGTTCCCAACTCAAAGCCAGAATTACTGGGGCTTTAGGGGGTCGTGCTGCGGAAGATGTAATTTTTGGTCACGCAGAAGTCACCACTGGTGCTGGAAATGACCTGCAACAGGTAACTGGCATGGCAAGACAAATGGTAACCCGGTTTGGGATGTCTGATTTGGGTCCTTTGTCCTTAGAAAGCCAAAGCGGGGAAGTATTCCTAGGACGGGATTGGATGTCTCGTTCTGAATATTCAGATGCGATCGCATCTCGCATTGATTCCCAAGTTCGCACCATTGTAGAAGAGTGCTATGACAATGCCAAGAAGATGATGCGGGAACATCGCAACGTTATGGATAGATTGGTTGATTTACTAATTGAGAAAGAAACCATTGACGGTGAAGAGTTCCGACAAATTGTAGCTGAGTACACCACTGTGCCTGAAAAACCTCAGTATATGCCGATTCTGTAATTTATCTGCCCTACCCTGCGGGGGACGGGCAAGGCAGCTAGTAGGGTGGGCATAGCCCTACTTACCATACCTACCATTAGTACTAGTACAGCACGGCGTAAATCAAGCAACCATTTATAAAACTTCAAAACCAAAAGAAACCGGGTTTGGAATAGGTGGAGAACCGAGAATTTGAGTATGTATGCCTTCATAAACCCGGTTTCTGGACTCTCACCAGAGTTTTATATTTATTTTATAAACATCTTCTTAGAGACTGAAACCTACTTACCATTGAGTTAATAATCTTGAAATTTCTCTTACTCCCTAATCTTACTCCCTAATAAGAATTGAAATCGCTAGTGGTGGGATCTCATGAACTCTTAAAAATATAAGCAAAACTTTTCATAATAGAAATTTTATTTATATATTCTCATGTCTAGTATAAAAATAAAATTATTGAGAATTATTCTGAATTATTTCACGAACTTGCCTTCTTTTAGGAATTTTGTGCTAAACTTAAAAATTAGAACAGGTTGTATGTTACCAAACTAGTAACTACTCATAAATAAAAAATCTGAAAAATTTTCTAAAAGACTTAATACAGCGTTCAGTTGTGCAGATTGTCCCTTAAATATGCCCTCCAGAAAAACAAGGAAGAAAGCACAACTTTTTTTTGAGCATAAATGCTTAAGTATTTTTATGGATTGACAAATAAAAATATCCATGTAATTAAGAGTGTGCGATCGCTTGCGCTGACTTGTCAGTTCGCGGAAATTTTACTAGTGGAATACCTTACCATTGGTAGCAAATATGGATACGCTATTCTCCATAACAGAGGATAGGAATTTTGGCGTTGCTGATTTGAAGTATGAAATTGGTTTTTTGTTCCAGACGCGTTAGCGTAAAGCTTACGGCATAGCTTTGCTTACCGCGAAGCGTGTCGCTGTGCGACTCAGCTCCTCTGAGGGAGGCAATTTCGCGTCTGGAACATCTCGATTCATACCGCGATTCAGCAACGCCGGAATTTTTGTATATTCTGAATCAAAGCACATTACTGGGAAGGGGGATTTTGTGTGGCTTGTCTAACTTGTTCAACTTCCAAATCTAAAGCCTGTGCTATCTGTTCGACAGTCAAACCCAATGCTAGTAACCGGGGTATGGCTTCTAGTTTGGCTTTGCGTTTACCAGTTTGTTCACCTTCTTCCCTACCTTCTTCCCTACCTTCTTCCCTACCTTCCTCGAATGCTTCCTGGTAAACTCTTGTTTGCTTCAACTCGCTTAATCCAAACATAGCTTCTACTTCCTCCCTACTCATACTGGGAAATTTGTAAACCAAGATAGTTTCTATCAATTCTAATAATTGCTGCGGGAAAGTTATATCCTCGAATCCTTGGTTAACTCTGGCTATCAATTCCCTTGCTGATTGAATTGCTGTATCTTCGTCTTCGATGACTAATTTAATCGTAGCAATACCAATTGGTAGGGATGCAGTTTCACCCAATTCGTTGAGATAAATACGACTAACTCGCTGACTTGTGAAAAATTCACGGTAATGTTTGATATCTCCGATATCTGTATTAGTGCTGGGATATATCAGCACTGCACACCAATCATTGTTGGGTTGGTTTTGTCGGAGGTATAAAAATATTTCTGAAAATAATCGTGAGTAAATTTCTGAGTCTGGTTGAAATTGGACTTCTACAAAATAAATGGGGTTTTCCTCTGTTTGGGTGGGAAGAAATACACCATCTATCCGAAAAGTTGTTTGTTTAATTTCGACTGATGCAAATTGATAAATATTTGCTTCTTCTGGGGGTTCACCGATAAGTTCAAAGAAGATGTTGGGAAATTCTTGAAACAAGCGATAAAATAAGCTGTCGGTTTTCACGATATAAAAATGACTTTATTTTTTATCTTTTATTTTCAGTACAGAGGTTTGATTTTCCTTTAAACTAAACAGTTGTGAATAACCCAATTCAAAAGTAAATTCTACATCTTCCCCAACTGCTAAAGCATCGTAAAATGCCACAGCAAATTTAATCGCTGCTGTATCCCCAATTGCTCGATTCATGCCAATTAAATAGTTAATATTTACTCGAAGTAGATGACGATTTTTTTGTAGTTCTTCATCGGAAAACATCAGTCAGTTCCTTAGATTCAAAATTCAAAATTATTAAATATTCTTTATACAAATGAAATCAACTCCTTTACCTACTCACTACTTAATCCAAAGGAGTATTTCTTAGAAGTACCTAAATAGTATCTGGGTCAATATTTAACTCTCGTAACTTCGCAGCCAATTTTTCCGCTCTTTGTTGAGCATCTTCCGCTCTTTGTTGAGCAATTTCCTTTTGTTGACGCTCATATTCTGCTCCCTGTGCAATTTCTTCTAGTGTAGGAACTAACTCACCTTCTGCTGTAAAAAATCGCAATAGTCCTTGATGAATACCCAGGTATAACTCTAACTGTCTACTCCACAAATGTCCTCTTTCGTTAGGTTCTAAAGGTAGATATTTACCATCTATTAAATGAAATCCGGCAAATTCTAGGGTGTAGGGGTCGAACCAAAAATAGTCGGGGGTACGAAAGGTATTTTGGTAAAGTTTTTTCTTTAGTTCTTTATCTGTATTTGCTGTTGATTCTGAAAGAATTTCTACAATCACATGGGGATATTTACCATCTTCTTCCCAAACTACCCAACTTTTACGGAGTTTGCGTTCTGTGTCTAGCACCACAAAAAAATCTGGTCCGCGGAAGTCTGAGGTTTTACGCTTATTTTGGCTATAATAAATTGTTAAATTTCCAGCAGCATAGAAATCATTCCTATCTTGCCACAACCATTTTAGACATTTAAGTAAGAGCATTATTTGCTCTAGATGTAGTTCTGTTTCCAAGGGAGGTTCATCGCTATATAAATCACCTGGGGGAAAGATAACATCTTCGGTGATGTCTTGGGTAGTGTCTAATTCTTTGGCAAGGGACATAGCTGAGGATAAGACTGTGGGGATATTATGGGTTTATTGTAACGCTGTCATGGTAGAGTTATCAGCTATGGGAACAAACCCAAACTAATTAAATATAAAACCTCAACTGGGCTAAAGCCACCCCTCTCCTACCCTCTGTGGGTACGCCATTATAATTACTTACCTGAAAATTGCTGTAAGGCACAACAGCAACTTATTGTTTACTACCAAGACGACATACAAACAGTGCTGAACCACTATTGTCACCCAGAGGTAAGTAAAGCAGATTGCCCTGATTTTTGAATACTCAATTACTACTCAAAAATGCTTTGGAAGCCTTGCATTTTAATTAGGAGGTAATTCCAAGGGAATCGCACCCAATAACCCTTTGCGATAATCAGTGAGAATTTGCCTAGCTGTGCGTTCTACATCTCCCTGATTGCGATGTTCTGCTAAAGCGTGTAAATAACCCTCCCCAGTGTAGGTTGAGGAATCTAGATTGTAGCGAGATTCTAATATTTTTTCTGGTAACAATTCAGCATTAGTATCCTGGAGGTAATTCAGTATATCTACACAGGCTGCAGCTACTAGTTGATTGTCATAAGAGGCTTCCCCAATATCATCACAAATAGCTAACTTTAATCCAGTTTCTTGCTCTTCTAATTTTACAGGAATTACACCAGGAGCATCAAGCAAATCCAACTCCTGAGAAATTCTTACCCAACGCAATTGACGAGTTACTCCAGGACGGGCAGCACTTTCCACTACTCGCTTACCCACAAGACGATTTATCAAAGCAGATTTACCCACATTGGGAAAACCAATCACCACTGCACGCACGGGACGAGGTAACATCCCACGATTTTTACGGCGTTGATTGAGTTCTACCCCTGCTGCTTGTGCTGCTTTAGACACTGCTGCTACACCCTTCCCATTTTGAGCATTGGTAAAATAAGCTACTGTGCCTTGGCGTTTAAACCAGTCTCGCCATAATTCCCGTACCTGGGGAGAAATCATATCCAGTCGGTTGATTACCAATACTCGCTGTTTGTTTCCTACCCACTCTGGAACTTGGGGATGGTATGTTGCTAAGGGAATGCGTGCATCTCGCACTTCTAGAACCACATCAACTAATTTTAGCTGCTCTTTGAGATTCTTTTCCGCCTTAGCTATATGACCAGGATACCACTGAATGGTATTTAATTTATAATTTTGAGTTAGACCCACTTTTAATTACCTCAGTTAAAATAATTGTTTGTAGAAGTCTTCTTAATTATCACTTGTTGCAGCTTGATGTAATATCAGACGATTTCCATCGGGATCGTAAGCATATATTTCCTTACCATGAGAAGCGTTGATAATCTTTCCTGGTGGGGGATAGCCTAAATCAGAAATATGAGCGATCGCATTCTCTAAGTTACTTACTTCTAAGCACAAACTCATTTTACCTTGGGCTGAGTTCTCAAATTCAGATATGTGTGTTTCTTTGGGTTGAAAAATGCCTAACTTGACAGATGGAAGTTGAAATTCTGCATAAATATTAGGGATAAACTGTGTAGGATTTGCACAGAGGAATTCTGTATAGAAATGAACTAATTTTTCAAAATTCACAGTTGCTATGGTAACGATTGCATCACTACATTGAAAAACCATCTTTGTTAGTCTCCTAAGAAAGACTCTTAACAGGGAACTCTTAACAGGGTAAGAGGATGTTGTGTTTGTTTCATTTGTTGTTAGCGCGGAAATTGCGGTAGTCGGAGGCTCATATCTTGCACCACTGTTAGAAACGGGGTTGATTGGGAATAATAATCTATAAAAATCCTGGCATTGCTGAATTGGAACATGAATTTACAAAATACACCTCACCACGCCACTTGCTACAACGCGCTTAACCATAGCCCAGCAGTGGCTCCCCTTCCCCTCTCCGAACTTGCAACAGAGGGGTGGCTTTAGCCGGGGTGAGGTTTTTATTTGAGATTCATAGCTATATTCAGCAACGCCAAAATCCTAATATGAATGTTTATAAACCCGGTTTCTCTGTACTTGTTGCAACTGGTGCAAAATGTCAGTAGTGGGTAATGGTTGCGATTGGATTATTCTTGATTGCGGAAGGCTACAATACCAGAAAAAATCTGATACAGTAGCTAACATTTAAAATCTTAAAGCCTATAGCCGATTCCTAATTATGAGTGAAGCTTTATTTAGTATTGAAAATCTGCGAGTTGCTTATCCCCATCCCAGTGATGAAGAACCAAGTTGGGCTGTTGATGATGTTAGTTTTAACTTGCAACCCGGTGAAATTATGGGATTGGTGGGGGAGTCTGGGTGTGGTAAATCAACCTTGGGAAGGGCTGTTATGCGGTTGCTACCCCCTGGTAGTCGGGTTGAGGGAAGGGTAAGATTTCAAGGGAAGTCAGTGTTGGAGATGACACCAGAACAGATGCGGAAATTTCGCGGAGAAGTGGTGGCTTTGGTGTTCCAAGATCCCATGACTCGGCTTGATCCACTGATGACTATTGGTAACCATTGTATGGAAACTCTCAAGGCACATTCACCAGAGTTATCAAACCGGGAAGCCAAAGAAAAAGCGATCGCCACTTTGGCAAAGGTAAATATTCCTGCAAGTCGTTGGAATCAGTATCCCCACGAGTTTAGCGGAGGAATGCGTCAAAGGGTAGCTATTGCTTTGGCTTTGCTGCTGAATCCCAAGATGATTGTGGCTGATGAACCTACTACCAGTTTGGATGTTACTGTCTCTGCCCAGATTTTACAAGAACTAACACGACTATGTACCCAAGAGAATATGGCACTGTTGCTGATTTCCCATGATTTGGCAATGGTAGCAGAATATTGCGATCACATTGGGGTGATGTATCGGGGTAAAATGGTAGAGATGGGTGCTTCCCAAAGTGTATTTAGCAATCCTCAGCATGAATATACGCGATCTCTTCTAGAAGCAGCATTACACATTCAGGCAGTGGATGAGCAAGAAGTTTCCCCCGATGGGTTTGCACAGATGGAAATTGAGGGGGTAAAGTATTCTCAACTACCGATTTTGCGTGTTCGGGAACTTAAGCAACATTACACCATTGAGCCTAATTTTATCGAACGCATATTTAAAGGGCAAGGTCAAACCATTAAAGCTGTAGATGGGATTGATTTGGAATTGTATCCTGGGGAAATTCTGGGATTAGTGGGAGAGTCTGGTTGTGGTAAAAGTACCCTGTCGCGGACAATATTACAATTAATTTCTCCCTCTGCTGGTAAAGTCGAGTTTTTGGGACAGGATTTAACTGCTTTATCACGGCAAAAAATGCGGGATTCTAGACGACAGATACAAATGATATTTCAAGATCCCCATGCTTGTTTAAATCCTGCGATGACAGTGGGACAAAGTATTGCCGATCCCTTGTTAATTCATAATATGGCTACTCCCCAATCAGCGAAAAAACAAGTATTATCTATGCTGGAGAAAGTGGGGTTAACGCCACCAGAAGTCTATTATCAGCGCTATCCATCGGATTTATCTGGGGGACAACAACAACGAGTAGCCATCGCTAGGGCTTTAATTACCCATCCTAAATTGGTAATTTGTGATGAACCAGTGAGTATGTTGGATGCTTCTGTCCAATCTCAAGTGTTAGATTTAATGTTGCAGTTAAAACAGGAATTTAATTTAACCTATTTATTTATTACCCATGACTTGTGGTTAGCCAGATTTTTGTGCGATCGCATTGCGGTGATGAATGGTGGCAAAATAGTGGAAATTGGTGCGACGAAAAATATTTTTGCCAATCCCCAACATCCTTATACGAAAACGCTACTTTCCGCAGCACCTTTATTAGCGAGAAGTTAGGGAATGGGGAATGGGGAATAGGGAATAGGGAACAGGGAATAGGGAACAGGGAAGCATAACGGTTTTACCCCTGCAAAAAACTCCCTTCGCGCTTAGTAATGGTCTTACCTTGGCAAAAACACGCTTCGCGCTTAGTAATGGTCTCACCTTGGCAAAAACACGCTTCGCGCTTAGTAATAGTCTTACCCTGGAAAAAACACGCTTCGCGCTTAGTAATAGTCTTACCTCCCCAAAAAACTCTAGCCCTAGAGTAATGTGATGGTCTTACCCTGGCAAAAACTCTAGCGCTAGAGTAATGTGATGGTCTTACCCTGGCAAAAACTCTAGCGCTAGAGTAATGTGATGGTCTTACCCTGGCAAAAACTCTAGCGCTAGAGTAATGTGATGGTCTTACCTCCCCAAAAAACTCTAGCCCTAGAGTAATGGTCTCTTACCTTGGCAAAAACTCTAGCGCTATAGTAATAGTCTTACCTCCCCAAAAAAACTCTAGCGCTAGAGTAATGGTCTTACCTCCCCAAAAAACTCTAGCGCTAGAGTAATGGTCTTACCTCCCCAAAAAACTCTAGCGCTAGAGTAATGTGATGGTCTTACCCTGGCAAAAACTCTAGCGCTAGAGTAATGTGATGGTCTTACCCGGTATTTGGTTGTGAGATTTTCTCGTGAATGAATGGAAGAAACACTATTGCCTATTTCCCGTTCCCTATTCCCCCTTTTCTATTCCCTATTCTCTATGTTTGTTCAGAGTGAGTATTGAGTAGGGGTAAAATCATTTTCATCCTTGGTGGTGAAAAATTTTTTTCATCGGGACTGCTTTGTGCCTTTATCCTTTATCCTTTCAGTGACTGATCTCAAATCTACCAATCCAAAATCAATCGCTATTCTCGGTGCAGGTGCGTGGGGAACTAGTTTAGCATCCATTGCATCAGCTAACGGTCATCATGTAAATATTTGGTCCCGTAGCGGTTCCCTATCTTTGGCTAATGCTGTCAAAGGTGCTGATATTATTTTGTCTGCAATTTCTATGAAAGGAGTAAGGGAGGTTATTTCCCAATTTTCCGGATTAACCCTTTCTCCCCATACTATTTTTGTCTCCGCAACTAAAGGTTTAGACCCTCAAACCACTTGCACACCTTGCCAAATTTGGCAAGAAGCGTTCCCTAATCATCCCATAGTGGTGCTTTCCGGACCGAATTTATCTAAAGAGATAGAACAGGGATTACCAGCTGCTACAGTAGTCGCTAGCAGTATCACCAGTGCTGCACAAATAGTGCAGTTAGGGTTTTCCTCCAACCGTTTTCGAGTTTATACCAATCTCGACCCCTTGGGAGTCGAATTGGGAGGAACACTCAAGAATGTAATGGCGATCGCAGCTGGTGTCTGTGATGGTTTGCAATTAGGAACCAATGCCAAGGCTGCTTTAGTTACCCGTGGATTAACAGAAATGGTGCGTATTGGTGTCCACTGGGGTGCAAACAAAGAAACTTTCTACGGCTTATCTGGTTTAGGGGATTTACTTGCTACCTGTAATAGTCCTTTAAGTCGCAATTACCAAGTTGGCTACCAGTTAGCTGGTGGTAAAACCCTCACAGAAATTCTCTCTCACTTACCAGGA
This sequence comes from Nostocaceae cyanobacterium, assembly GCA_030065825.1. Lineage (GTDB taxonomy): Bacteria > Cyanobacteriota > Cyanobacteriia > Cyanobacteriales > Nostocaceae > JASJCY01. The sequence continues at coordinate 21,370 of JASJCY010000069.1, forward strand.
ACAGCGGAAGGAATCAATACCACAGAGGTTTTAGTGCAACGTTCCCAACAACAAAATATATCAATGCCAATTACTGAGCAAGTATATCGTTTACTCCAAGGTGAAGTTACACCCCGACAAGCCTTGGAAGAATTAATGTTGCGAGATATGAAACCAGAATACAACTACTAAAGAAACACTAAAGAAACACCAAAAAATATATTATTCTATCTTGTGGGATAGGCATCTTCCGTCCTTAATTAATTTGGAAGATGTCTACAATACAGGAAACTTTAGAAGAATATCACAAAAGCTACGACAAAATCAAAAAAGGAACGGTTCTTCAGTACGTATTATGCTAAAAATGTCTATCAAAAGCTCAAAAGTCAAGCTATACAAGGGACACATGCTTTAATTGTTAACAGAAACTAGCTTTTTAAGCACTCTGGTCATTTAAGCTTTGATTTAACAGCATAATTTGAGTTTTAACTAATAGTTTGGCATAACAGGTACTGAAGAACCAAAGGAACGGTTGTTTCCGTTTCCCATAAAGTAATTATAATGGCGCATCTTTCGCACCCTAGAACAGCAATTAGGTAATTCCATAAACCGGGCTTTTATGCCTGGAAAAACTTAAATTGAGTTGTTCCAATTCAAAAAAACCCGATTTCCTAGAACCTCAAAATCTAATATTGAATTAATATTCAATCAGGATTCTAGGCAATATTTTGGCGTTTACCCTTGAGGATTCTACTAAAACCAAATCCTCCTATTAATAACAAACCCAAAATATCTGTAGGTTCAGGAACATCAACATTATTATTGCTGGCTACATTCTCAATTCCAATAGTAAATCCATGCCATCGTTCACCCTTAGGAACAATCCAGTTGATTGATGAGAAAGTTCCCTGGAACTGAATAACCCCATGTCCTTCTTCACCTCCTAAAACGTTTCCTGGTAACTCTGCTAAACTCCCATTACCCCAAAATCCCTCACCAGAACTGATGACATCAAATGGAGCATCAAAGTTATATTCTATTGGTATTCCTGTTTGACCCATACTAACAATCGCCATTACGGGATTCTCTACAGGCTGATCGAAGGTAATTGTATGTGAACTATCATCACCACCTACTAGGGTAATAATATCTGTATCTGGAGGTGGATTATCTACAATCGGGCTAATATACGGTGTGGACGGATTCCAGTAATTTATACCTCCTCCATCCGTCTGTGTAGCAGAAAATATTCTGCCGTTGTAGGTGACTCCCAAAGCAGGTTTGTCGGGTGTAGTAATACTACCCTCAGCAGAACCCCGAACTCCCAGAGGTACTGGAGTCGCTGATGTCCAATCTGTCCAGTAGATAGTTGCAGCATTAGCTGGTTGAGCCAAAACTGGTAATAAACAAGCACTACAAATGCCTAATGCAAGTGATTTCACAGTTGTACTGATTAAACTCATGGTATTTTTTAGCATTTTTAAGATGGGATTCAGTGTTTTTCATTACTTTATTAATATTATGCATGTATTGGTTTTTACGTCAATTTATATAATTTTTTTATATCCGGCAAAACTATATGTAAAAACACTTATGTCTCAAGAATACAACAAGTTTATTTTCTTTAGTTAAAAATAAGTATAAGGTGTGGAATATTACGATTACCAATAGAATTAAGAGTACATAAATAGGACTAAGCTGCGCGTCACAAAATTATGGCAACTGGCACACATACTTCAATTTGAAATAAAACTCTATGTTCCTTGATTTATAGACATTGTAGATAAATCACTACTATGTGACAGTTTTCGGGTAAATGTGCCAGTTGCGTAAGTCCTGATAAATATAGGATTACTTTGATTTGTTTTTGACAAAACTTATGAATTGTACCAGTTCTACTCAGTGAATCTAATGTTTTATCAATTTAAATTTAATCTAAACTTTACCTAAACTTTGACAGTCATACTACCAACACCAAAGCAACACCAAGAAGCACATTAGAGAAATTTTGGCTCGGCTTATGGTTATATTTGTACAATATTGACAGTTAGCTAAAAGACAAGGAAAAAGTCTATATGCGTTTACTACACACGATGTTGCGAGTTGGTAACCTGGAAGAATCTTTAAAATTCTACTGTGAAGTCCTGGGAATGAAATTACTGCGACAAAAAGATTATCCAGGGGGAGAATTTACCCTGGCTTTTGTCGGCTATGGGGATGAAAGCGACCATACTGTATTGGAACTTACATATAATTGGGGTGTGGATAAGTATGATTTAGGTAATGCTTATGGTCATATTGCCCTGGGAGTCGATGATATTTACGGTACCTGTGAGGAAATTAAAAAGCAGGGTGGTAAAGTAGTGCGGGAACCAGGACCAATGAAACATGGTTCTACGGTTATCGCTTTTGTAGAAGATCCAGATGGCTATAAAGTAGAACTGATTCAATTGGGTACTCAAGGTTCTGCTGCTTCCGGGAACACTCAACAGCAGCTTGTGTCTCAATAATGCTTACCCTTAGAATGTAGGTGATGAAATTGAGTGTCAAGGAATGTCTCAGCCAAGGGATTCGTTCTCCAAAACTGTTGACTAGAAGTTTACTCAGTTGCGGTATTTTCAGTCCTTTGTGTTGGTTATCCAAGGCACATTCTCTGCCAATTTCTGTTTTGAGTGATACAAAACCACATCAGGCTTACATTCTTTCACAGTTGCAGGATAATTCAGATGTTGGTTGTATACCAGCACAGATATCCCCTCCAGAAACAGATACTGAGTTACTGGTAGGGGAATTCTCACAAAACAGCGACGGGGATAGTTATCCTCTAGGATATAAGAACATAACTATCCCGTCGCCATCCTTAGGTTGTCATAACTTCCGGGTAGAAAGATTGTGGCTGCTGGAGGAGGAAAAACAACCAATCACCCCAAATCCTCCTTTTGGAGTGTCTGGTTTCTCAGTCAGTCAGAATAATGCTAATGTTGATATCATTACTCCAGATGTAGTCGAAGCCCAAACATCGGTTTCAGAATTGTCTGATGTCCAACCAACGGATTGGGCTTATCAAGCATTGCGATCGCTCATTGAACGTTATGGTATCCTCTGTGGCTACTCAGATGGTACTTTTCGCGGTTATCGTTCCCTCAGTCGTTATGAGTTTGCTGCGGCTTTGGCTGCTACCATTGAGAAGATAGAAAGTTTAATCAATAATAGTGCTATTAGCGAACAGTATGTGCAGCAAGATGCAATTATTGTACAGCGATTACAAAGAGATTTCGCTGAGGCTTTAAGGGAATTACAATTGCGGACAAAACTCCTAGAAAGTCGTACTGACAACCTGGAGGCAGAACAATTTTCCACCACTACCAAACTGCAAGGACAAAGTATTTTTGCCTTGAGTGATGGTCACAATGCTAATAGTACCATTATTAATCGTACCAGATTAACTTTATCTACTACCTTTAAACAGGGAGATTTACTAGTTACCCAGTTAGAATCCGGTAATAATGGGGTTGATGCCATTACCAAGCAGCAGCGGGAGAATCTCAACCTTTTGGGAACTAGGGGATTAATAGCTAATGGTGGGGGATTGGATTATGTAGAAGTTGCAGACGGTGTAAATTTAAGGCGACTATATTATACTTTTTTACCCTTAGATGATTTAGCTGTTACCGTAGGGGCAAAAATATCACCAAGAGATTTTATTGACCGTAATTCTTATGCCAACAATGAAGCGATTGATTTTAGTTCTAGCTTCTTTCTCAATAATCCCCTCATAGTGCAAAATCAAATAGACAGCAAGGGTGGGGCTGGATTTGTCCTTGATTGGCATCCCCAGGGTAGTCAATGGAATGTGCGATCGCTCTATATTGATGCTGATACGGGAGATGATGGTTTATTTGGTGACAACTATCAAGTCAGTGTAGAAGTTGAATACTTACCCACAGACAATTTGAAATTGCGTCTGCAATATACAAATGCCATAGTTAATAGTACTGATATTAATGCCTTGGGAATTAATGCTGAATATACCTTCGATTTCAATACAGGAATTTTTGCTCGTTTGGGATATGGTAGTTATCAGGGATTCAATAGTGCCATCAACCAAGATTTAAATTTGCATCCTTTTAGCTGGTCCTTGGGTTTAGGGATTCGTAATGTCTTACTTCCTGGTACTATGATTGGTATGGGTATTGGTCAGCCTTTTGTGACAGATGGTTTAGGAAATTCTACCCAGACTAACTTGGAGACATTCTATAACTTGCGACTGAGTGAAAATCTGAGTATTACTCCTATATTTTCCCTGGTATTTAATGCTGATAATGATAGTGATAATGGTACTATCTGGCAAACTACTCTCAGAAGTGTGTTTTCGTTTTGAATCTCCTAGACAGGCAAGGATACCTGTATCACAAATGAAATAAGGATGCCCATACCACAATATCAAATATAGGTTGAACCTTACCCCCATTAGAGTGAGAATATGTTTCTCAACTTCATTTTATTAACACACTCTTACACAGGCAAGGATGCCTGTATCACAATATGAAGAATTATAATAAACGGAAAAATGCTTCGTAAGTTTTTAAATACCGTTTTTCAATCTAAAATGAAGTTTTATCTGAAACATAAATCTACAAAAGCTGTCTGAATTTTTCCTATCCAAAATCCTCCAATTTCAGTCCACCCTTCTTTTGAAGTCAATTTTTTCTTTCTGACTAATTGATTTTGATAGGTAAATCTAATTCGATGTTTACCAGGCTTAGAAATCCAGAAAATCCAAATACCACCATAATATACATTACCTAAAAGCTGTAGGTAATTTTCACCGTACCAACGAAGTTTAGCATCCATTAAAAAATCTAAACTTTCTCCAGATGAGATTAGCGGAACATCAGATTCTTCTACTAATCTAGTTGCATTTTTATTTAAAGACCTTTGCATAGCTTGCCCATGTGGATTGAATATTTATGGTAAAAAAAGAGGTAAATCAAAGCGATAGATGCTTGATGTTTTCTTAGTAATGTGAACACCAAATTTCACCGGAGTTTCTTCCCCATATTTTGGAATATGCAATCTTTGTTCAGGGACTAAACTTTTAAAAATAATCCTATCCACTTCAACCAAATTACTATCATTCAATTCATTGGATGTCATATTACTGACTCTCTCAAATTCTTCAATTCACGAGACAAAAATCTACCAAGGGTGTAAAAATTTCACCTATCCAGACATTTTCAATTTTATAAATATCAGTTCTGGGGTTATTGTAAATTTGTTTCTCCCACACTGGCTTTAAATCTATGGGGTCACTCTGACCACTTCTTTGTTCCCATAGTGAGTACTTATTTTTATATAGCGCTTCCTAATCTGCTGAAGTACAAAAGGGCAGGCAAGGATGCCCCGCAGTCGCTACAACGGGGGGTAGACGACGGTCGGGAGGCTTCACTCTCCGAGAAGCCGCACTCTCCGAGAAGCCTCGCTCCGCTCGTCTACCGCGTCTACGGAGAGTACCCCAACGCCAGTTCACTCAACGCGGGAAACCCGCGCACGTGACTGGCTCCGCAACGCGCTGCTCTCTACCCCACAATAATTTTAGTAATTTCATCTGTACTTCACCAGACTGAGAAAAGCTA
>JASJCY010000070.1 GCA_030065825.1 Nostocaceae cyanobacterium
ATAGTCAAAGTCATATAAATATGACTATAAAACTAGCCATCAAAACTAATGGGACAGAACACTAGTGCTTTGTCCCATTAATTTTGTGAGTTTGTCCTAATCCTGAATGCTATATAAATTAAGGGTTTTAACGATATAAAAACCCTTCAGAACTAATGGGACAAACCGCTAGTACTTTCTCCCATTAATTTTGATGGGTTGCGCTTTTTTAGATTCCTGACTTCTTTAATAAGTCGGGAATCTGTTACTCCTCATAATTAATGTGGTTAAATACTAGTAGGAAACGGCATAAATAAACTAACTATTTGAAAGGGCATAAAAACTTGCTATGTAACCATTTTTAATTTTTAATTTTTAATTTCGCGTTCCTCGCAGGGTAGCGGTAATAGTTGGAAGTCACTATCTCATATATCTATGAATAAACTAGAAAAATGGCACATTTTACAATCAAAAATGGTAATTAATGATAAATGGTGTCAAGTGAGGCAGGATGAGATAAAATTGCCTAACGGTAAAATTATAAATGATTATTTTGTCTATATTAAACCCGACATTGCCCTAGTTTTACCAATAACTTGTGATGGAAATATTGTTTTTGTCAAACAGTATAGACATGCGGTGGGTCAATTTTTTATCGAATTACCTGCTGGGAGGTTCGATCCAGAAATAGAAAGTGCTGAAGATGCAGCTATCAGAGAACTCAAAGAAGAAACAGGTTATATCCCCCAAGGTATTCAAAAGATAGGAAACCTATACGATAAACCTAGTAAAGATACTAATCAAATACATTTATTTTTAGCAGATAATGTGATTAAATATTCTGAACAAAATCTTGATATTACAGAAGAAATAGAAGTTTTATTAATTTCTCAAGCATCTGTTTGGGAAAAAATTCAGGCAGGAGAAATTTCTGTAGCTGGAACGATTGCAGCTCTTTTTTTAGGCTTAAATTTTTTCAAGTAGGCAGTTAATTAAAACTAATATAGGAGTGCTATTTGGATATTGAGAATTTCGAGACTCAGAACTAGAAATTATTGCACAAGTCTAGATTCTTGTTGATTGCAAGTGATTTAAAACTGCTATATCAATCTGGAATCATTGGTGTATGCAAGATATCAGAGAATCAAGTAATGGTTTAATCAGAGTTTCATCTAATCCCGAACTCAGTTTATTTGACATGGTGCTGCTATATGAAGGGGTCAGGCACCCTAGAAGTATGTCAAGAAATCACCATAAAAAAAATCGCAGGGTAAACCAACGACTTCTATATCTTAGCACAAAATCCCGGCGCTGTAACTACTGAAATCTCGTTGCCGGGAGATGGATAAAACTGTCAGTTGATTGACGTTTTGATGAAGAAAAGGCTTTTTTTGCTAGTTGAAAAAATCTTCAGGATTAACCCGTAATTTCAGTTATCTGTTAGTGGTGTAGGTTCCAAAAATACAATTGAAGCAACTAACTTATTACTAATTACTATATGAAGGGGTCAGGCACCCTATAGTTATGTCATGAAATCACCATAAAAAAAATCTTAGGGTAAACCAACAACTTCTGTATCTTAGCACAAAATCCCGGCGCTGTAACTACTGAAATCTCATTGTCGGGAGATCGATAAAAATGTCAGTTGATTGACGTTTTGATGAAGAAAAGGCTTTTTTTGCTAGTTGAAAAAATTTCCAGGATCAACCTGTGATTTCAGTTATCTATTGGTGGTGTAGGGGCAAATTTTGAAGATGCTTTTCCCCAACAATACAATCGAAGCACCTAACTGATTACTAATTACTGTGTGGAGGGGTAAGGCACCCTAGAATTATGTCAAGAAATCATCATAAAAAAAAATACAGGGTAAACCAACGACTTCTATATCTTAGCACAAAATCCCGGCGCTGTAACTACTGAAATCTCATTGTCGGGAGATCGATAAAAATGTCAGTTGATTGACGTTTTGATGAAGAAAAGGCTTTTTTTGCTAGTTGAAAAAAATCTTCAGGATTAACCTGTGATTTCAGTTATCTGTTGCTGGTATAGGGGCAAATTTTGAAGATGCACCCTCCCCAAGAATACAATTGAAGCAACTAACTTATTGCGATATAAAATGGTGCATTACCCACAGCAATAACGCACCCTACTGCTACTAGTCTATCCGTAATAACCTTGTAATTTACAGTAGTATTTCACACCTTTATAATTTCTTTATAAAATTAACATAATTACAACATCATTAATGAAAATTAACACCTGTATAATCGATGTATACTCTGAAATACATATTTTTTCAGCGCAAGTACTTAAGTATTTGTGTCACTTAAAATAGGTTAATTTCACTATTTGTGACTTTTCAAAACCCATTTATAGACTGATATTTCGAGTTATTTAAAGATAAGTTACTCGGTGCTTTAGCAATATTAATTAAGTCAACTTATCGATTTTTATTCACTAACCATAACCAGGAAATCTAACCAACAATGGAAGAATTAAATTTAGAACTTCTCGCTGAAGAGCTATCCTTATCCTCCGAAGATTTATCAGTTTTCGATAATATAATTATTGGAACTCCTTTTGATGACAAACTCAAAACCACTGAGTTAAATGATATTGTTATTGCACTTGCAGGTGACGATACAATTTACGGTAGTAAGGGTAAGGACACCATTGTTGGAGGAGAAGGTCAGGATACAGTAGACTACAGGGGTCTTGGTCAGGCAATTACCCTGGAAGCTGCTGGTGTTGTGAAAAAGGGGATTGCTGGTACAGATAGACTTTTTGAAATTGAGACTATTATTGGGGCAGTAGGACAAGCTAATACTATTAATGCTTTTACTGCTACGGATACAACGACATCAGTAAATGTCAATCTGTTAGCTAACAGTCTGATTGTCAATGGAGTTCCAGGAATTGGTAGTTTAAAGTTTAATGTTGTCAATTTTGTCAATGTAGCTGGAACCTCCCAAGATGACAAGATTATAGGTGATAACGGTAATAACTTGCTTGACGGTAAAGGTGGGAATGACAGCATCTTTGGACTTGGTGGCAATGATACTGTGCGTGGTGGTGCTGGTGATGATGTAATTAGTGGAGGTTATCTTCCTAGTCCTTTTGTTTCTGCTGCTTCTGACGGTAACGATATTTTACGAGGGGGTAGCGGAAATGATCGCTTGATTGCAGGTATAGGTAAAGACTTTTTAGATGGTGGTACAGGAGTAGATACGGCAGATTATAGCAGTCTTAGTCAAGCAATTACTCTCTTATCTGTTGGTGTCGTTAATAAAGGTACTCTTGGTACGGATGAAATTCTCAACATTGAGAAGATTATCGGTGCAACAAACAAAGCCAATGCTATTGATGGTTCCACAGGTACGAGTAAGACCACATCATTTGATGTTGACCTCTCAATAGACAGTCTCACTGTCAATGGAATTCCAGGTCTGGGTTCAGCGAATTTCACTGTTGAAAAGTTTGTGAATGTCACTGGTACTTCCCAAAACGACAGTATTGTTGGTGATAACAACAATAACCAGCTTGGAGGTGGACAGGGGAATGACAAAATTTCTGGTTTGGGAGGTAAAGATACCATAACTGGTGTTAATCCTTTAAGTTTCAAACCAGGTATAAACGAAGTTGATTTCCTCTATGGAGGTGCTGACTCAGACAAATTTGTAGTTGGAGATCAAAAAAATGCCTACTATTTGGGAGGTGGCGGAATTTTTGGTCTGAATGATTTTGCTTTCCTGGGAGACTTCCAGACTGGTCAAGATAAAATCCAACTCAACAAATCCCAAAGATATCTTTTTGGACGCAATTATATAGCTGTCAGCAAATACTTTTACTCTGCTGAATCAGTTGAATCACAACTCAAACTTGCTGAATCACAAGACTCAGTCATTCCTGAAGTAGAGGCAGTTGCTAACGATATTATTAATAATAATGGCAGTCTTGGTACTACTACAAAGGTGTCTGAAACAAGCCTTGATTCTTCTCTCATCTTCCCCAATTTTGATGTAGTTGCTATTGTTAATAACGGCTATACTTTGAGCGATATTACTTTCGTTTAAGTAAATTCCAAATTCAAAAATATCCCAAAGTTAACTTATCAATCGTATCATTTGTAAGGGCGTGGAAACCGCTAAGGACGCGGAAACCGCTAAGAGCGTGGAAACCGCTAAGGACGCGGAAACCGCTAAGGACGCGGAAACCGCTAAGGACGCGGAAACCGCTAAGGACGCGGAAACCGCGCCCCTACTGATGCAATTATCTAGACCATTGCTGTAATATGTAAGAATAAAACCACTCTTTATCTACCTGATCCATGGCATAAATTTTTCGTCCTCCAGACACAACTTTAGTACGTCCTTGACTAGAACCAGATGTAATAATTTCTGTTTCCCATTCCCGCAATTGATAAGCGTCAGGATTACCAAGATAAGCCGTTGCTAACACATCCCAAGCATAATAATCTTGGGGAATAACTAAGGCATAACATTGTCCTGCTAAATCTGAAATTGGATAATGCCTTTGTCGTCCAATTTTTTGCACAAACTCCGATGTCACTGGTACATTATTAGTTATATCCAAAGGACACATAATAATTTCAATTTGGGTTTGCCATACTTGCGCTGCGGAAATAGCATCCCAATAGACATTCCATTCAGCGGAACCATCTTGTCCCGGTTCCCAATTTTTTTCTACATTTCCAGGAACATTTAAAGCACCTCCCATCCAAACAATTTTGGCAATTTTAGTTTCAATTTCTGGTGCTATTTTTAAAGCAGTTGCAACGGTCGTTAGTGGACCAGTAACCATGAGTGTTACAGGTTTTGGTGCTTCTCGTAACACCTGCACCATAAAGTCTTCACCGGATTCTGCAACTAGGGGGGTGCGAATGGTATCATTTTGATTCAAAATTGGTAGATGGTCAACTACGAAAGAATCACGACGATAAAGATAAGGGAAAGGATTGATACCGCGTACCTGACTTTCTGCTACTGGGATATGAGAACCACTCATCAAGTCTAAAATTTTACGGGTAGCGCTGACAGCTGGTTGCACATAACAATCAGCAGGAGTGACGATGACACCTAAAAGTTCAATCTGATCCATCGTCATTAGTAGCATAGTTGCTAGATAATCATCTACACCACCATCGTGATCCATTAATACGAGTTGTTTTTGAGACATCACAGGAGAATTACAAAATGGATGAATTTATGCAAGTTGCGATCGCCGAAGCTAAACAAGGTAGACAAGTGGGGGGAATTCCCATCGGTTCGGTGTTGGTTAAGGATGGCACAATCATTGGTAGGGGACACAACAAACGTGTCCAAGATGGCGATCCAGTCACCCACGCGGAAATCGATTGTCTACGTAATGCTGGTAGAATCGGCAACTATAAAGGTACAACACTCTATTCAACCCTAATGCCATGTTATTTGTGTGCGGGGGCAGTGGTACAATTTGGTATAAAAAAAGTGATTGCTGGGGAATCTCAAACTTTTTCCGGTGCTAAGGAGTTTATGGAATCCCATGGGGTGGAAGTCATAGATTTAGATTTAGATGAATGCAAGCAAATGATGACTAACTTTATTCAAAATAATTCCCAATTGTGGAATGAGGATATTGGAGTTTAGAATTAGAAGTTAGTAGGGGCGCTGCGGCTTGCGCCCAGGAGTTAGAATTTAAGAGTTAGGAAATGCCAAGAAATAAATTACCATATGTAGGGTAGGCATCCTTTCCTGCCCATTTGAGATGAATTTGGGTGCAAGCTTGTGTCTATTTGAGACGAAGGGTGCAAGCTTGTGTCTATTTTAGACGAATTTGGGTGCAAGCTTGTGTCCATTTGAGATGAAGGGTGCAAGCTTGTGTCCATTTGAGATGAAGGGTGCAAGCTTGTGTCCATTTTAGATGAAGGGTGCAAGCTTGTGTCCATTTTAGACGAAGGGTACAAGCTTGTGTCTATTTTAGACGAATTTGGGCGCAAGCCGCAGCGCCCCTACTGTTCATTACTTCTCACTTTTTGTGGGATGACAATGTAACCTGTAGTGGTGTCTCCTAATACGAGATTGCGTTGTTCTCCCCAATACCACCAATGTGCAGCTACATAAGCACAAATGAGGCTATCTAGTTTGTCTTCAGCAGCTTTGAGTTCTCTACCTGTGGTGGGAATGGAGGGGAGGAATAAACCGCGCAGACGCAGAGTACACAGAGGAAGAGAAAGAGAGGGGAGGATATCTGTAATGTAATTGTAGAGTTTAATTAGTTGTAAACGGCGATCGCTCAATTTTCCTTTCTTGTATTTGAGGATTTTATCTAAGTTAAATAGGTTGATGGTAGCGGGATGGGGGAAGACTTCGATTTGATATCTTCCGGGTTTTTGGGGTTCGATGGTGGGTGCATGGAGGAAACCGCGAGATTCCAGTTGTAACCCAAAGTTAATGGTGCGATTAGCGAAAGGAAGGTTTTGATTAGCTGGGTAACATCCTGCGTGATATTTCCCAAAGTGTTTATGGGTGAGTTTGTCGGGGAGACGACTCCCGGTAGGGTTGGGAATCAAAGTGGGTGCGTCTACAGCGATGATACCTGGTTCTTGTGGTTGGATATGGTTGTCAATCCAAGCGAAAATATCTGCTATGGAATCTTTACGATCTAAGTCGATTATTTGTAGTTTGTTGTCGATTAATTCTAGGTAACAGAGTCCACTTGGTTGGGATTTCCAGCCTAAATCAATGCCGATAAATTTCATGATTCTAAATTCCCGTATTTTATCTTTACACTCACAAACAAGGATGAGTATTATTTACTCGGTAACTACATTTCTCAAAGTTAAATGCGGGTTATCAGCAAGAAGACACTTAGAGATTTCTGGGAAAAACACTCCAATGCTGAAACAGGACTGTTATTATGGTATCAGCGTATATCCGATAATGAATTTAAAAACTTTAATGAATTGCGCCAAGTATTTGCTTCAGTAGATGTAGTTGGTAACTTTATTGTTTTTAATATTAGTGGTAACAATTATAGACTGATAACCTACATAGATTATGAATATCAAATAGTATTTATCCGTGCTGTACTCACCCATAGCCAATACGATAAGGATAACTGGAAAAATGATGAGTGGTTTGAAAACACCTAGTAGCTATTATATAAAACTAATCACTTCTTTTCCCCCACGTCCAATTACCAATGAAACTGAATTAATTGCTACCCAAAATCGTATTAATTCTATTTTGGATAAGGGGAAACTTACCCAAGATGATAAAGACTATTTAAAGGTGCTTGCTACTCTAATTGAAGATTATGAAGCAAAACATGAACATATAACTACTTTAATGGGAGTAAAACTTTTAAAAGCTTTGCTAGAGGAATCAAATCTACAACCTCAAGATTTATTACCAATTTTTCAAAATGAATCTAGGATTGTAGATATTTTGAATGGTAAACATCAATTAACTGCAAATGAAATTGAAAATTTAGCAGTTTTTTTCAAAATCTCTCCTAGATATTTTCTCAATTCAAATTAAATCTACAACCAATTTCCAATTAATACATAAGCAGACCAAAAACTGGGTGAATTATAATTAGGATGTTTGAGTAATTGCAGTTGCGCTTGACGCAAAGCTTCGGCTTTGGAAATATTGGGGTTTTTCAGTTCTCGATAAAAGCTACCAATAAATTCTGCTGTGGAACGGTCATCAATTTGCCACAGTGATGCAACTGTACTACGTGCCCCTGCTTTCACAGCTGCCCCTGCTAAGCCTAATGCAGCTCGTTTGTCTCCCGCAGCAGTTTGACAGGCACTTAAGACTAATAGTTGTACAGCATCGGGTCTTGTTTCATCCCGACTGCGGAGGATACTATCAAATTCTGTGACATTAATGGCTCCATCAGCTGCCAAAATAAAGGTATCCTGGGCACGAGAACTAAATTGTCCGTGGGTGGCTAAATGGAGGACGTTAAAGGGTGCAGTATTGACTTTCTTCTCTAGTGCTTTGCTGGTAAATTCCTGATCCACCAGACTGGTTGTCGATACTCCTGATTCATTAATCAGTTCAATTTCCTTCTTAATGGCTGGTAGGGGTGCAAATTGAGGAAACTCCTTTGGGGGTTCGCTTAAACCCGCTGTAAGGGCATTTAACTGCTGTTTTGGTAATGGTTTGGGATCGAGTAGCTGCAAACCCACACTCAAAGCAACTGCATATTTCTCCACCAGGTATTGCTTACCATCGTATAGAGATGCCATGGGTAAGTTGCGTAAAACCCCATCTAGTACAAATACGAGGGTATTAACTCCACTATTCACCAATTCTTTTTCAATGGGTTGCACTAGCCAATTGTAAACCTGTTGCGATTGTTCTCGCACTGCTTTAATAGCAAAAGGTTTGACTAAATTGAACCGCAATTGAGTTACAAGTTTTTCCACCTCCTTTTGGGAAATATCAGTACTGTAATGACGTAGGGGTTGTTTGGGAATTTTGACAATTACCTGTAGCTGTTGGGGAAGAATAATGGGGTAGAGGATAGCAGCGCTGGGATTATCTTCGTCTACCACTTTATCTAACACCACCGTTTGCCCTTCTAAGCAAGCTTCCCGGAAGAAATTGTCTAATTCTGCTAACTGTAGCGCTTCCATGCGCTGACGGGCTTTATCTAGGGCTTTAACATCTCCTTGCCCCTGTTGAGATTGTAACAGCAATGCTACCGACTCTCGATAAACAGGTTCTACACTGTCTCGAAAATCAAATTGTACTTCCTGGTTAACTGCTACTAAATCACTACGCAAAGATTCCAAATCCGCTATGGCTACATCATAAGCGGCGATCGCACCTTTAATATTTCCTTGTGCTTTTTGCAACCTGCCTAACTGCCATTGCCAACGATAACTAATTTCCGGTGCATTACTTGTCTGTGCTAATAATAAAGCCTGCTGGGTGAGTTTTTGCGCTTCTGACCATTGTTGTGTTTTTTCATACAAACTCCCCAACACTCCCAAGGCATTCGATTCTGCTCCTGTGTCACCCAAATTCCGTGCTTGTTGTACTGCAAAGGCAAGAATGCGAGAAGCTAAGGCATTACTTTCCCCACTTTCTAATTTAATCAGATTTTGAGCAAAATTAATCTGAGCATCGATACTGGCATGACTGGGGGGAAGTTGGTCAATTTGAGCTTTAATTACAGGTATGAGAGTTTGGGTATCTGTTTTTTTGCCATTCTCAATCAATAAACTCAGGTAGTTGAGTTGTACCTGTACTTTTGTCAAAGCATTGGGGGATAATTTAACAGCTTGTTGATAAAATTTTATCGCTCCTTCTTCATTATTTTGGGCACGGGCATTATTACCCAAACTAAAATAAATTGCGGCTGTTTCCAGGGTCAATTGCAACCTTTGGGCGATTTCCAAGCCTTTTTCTAAACTTTCTTGGGATTCCGGCAAATTACCTACCAATTGTAAGGTATCCCCCAGTGATCGCAATACAAGAACTTTTTCTAAAGAATCTGGTTGTGATTGTAACTGCTGATTTAATTCTTCAAGTAATTTTATTGAATTGCGATAAAATCCCTGGGTGCGTAAAGCTTGAGCTTGATTAATGCGCGATCGCACAACACCGTTTTTATCCCCTACCCTCTGATAAATCTTGGCTGTTTTTTGCCAGGTTTGCAGTGCTGATTGAGCATCACCCATACCCAATTGTAGTTTACCTTGAATATTCAAGGTTTGTGCCAGAATATTAGGATTTTGATTACTTTCTTCCAGCAACTTTAAACTATCTGTAATTGCTATTTGGGCATCATTCCAGTTACCAAGTTGTTGATAAGCCAGAGAAAGATTACTCAGGGTTACGGCTTGTTTTACCGTATCTCCTTGCTGTTGATATTTTTTAACTGCTTGCTGTAATATTCGCACCGCTTCGGCAAAATTTCCAGCTTCATACAAAGTTTTTCCCTGTTCTAAACTAGATGCAATTAAACTATTACTATTAGATATAATTTCCCTAGCATTCCTAAACTGTTTTTGAGGAAACTTTGCCAAAGCAGGTGCAAGGCTATTAAATAGCAATACACCCACTATTACTAATAGAAAAAACCAGTATGTTCTATATTTTATTCTCATTTTTTATCCCATATAATAAAAAGCAAAAATTTTATTATTGATATCCCATCACCTCAGCCATTTATCTCCTTTCAAGGTTCAAACCTGGGAATATGTTTTCCAGTCTCTGCCTCTATTCTAAGCAGCAAAGCCACCTAGACTGCATTTCCAACTAGTGGTTTGTCCCATAAAATATGATGGGGTTTCCATCACACCCACCTGGGACTATAAGTCCCAGTCTAATAGTCAAAGTCATATAAATATGACTATAAAACTAGCCATCAAAACTAATGGGACAGAACACTAGTAGTCCACCACATTAATTCTGCGGGGTAAAGGAAGAGAGGGGGGAGAGGGGGGAGAAAAAACTTTGTTCTTTCCTTATTAACCCCGCATAGTTTACTTGGTGGAGTACTAGAAACTGGAAACGAGAGTATTTATATTAGCATTTATTACTATTTCCATTTGACAGCAACAGAACTACTGAGGTTACATTTCCAACTATAAATTGGAAACGAGAGTAAAACAACAAAACACCTACAATTCCCAATATTAATCAACGGTATTGTTGAAATTTTATGTTCATATTTTAATAACATTAATATCCCATTATTCTCAAAAAAAAATACCTCATCAACTATCTTACCCTAATAAATATTCTCCTTTTTTCTCCTCTCTTATCTTCTCCCCGTGTAATCTGTGTAATCCCTCTCATCCGTGGTCAAAAGGGAGTAGCAACAATGGAAAAATACAAACCATTTTCTTGCAATGAATCCTCATCTCCAGAAATTGTAACTAACGGAATACCCCAGTCAAAACGAGCACTTAACCAATCCTCTAACTGCAAACGTAACCCCACACCCAAAGATACTAAAGTATCTGGATCTATCTCCTGCGAATCTTCCCTACCTGAACGATTCCAAACAGTACCAAAATCCACAAAAGGAACCACCTGTAAAAGACTTCTACCTCCACAAAATCGCGCAATGGGAAATCTCACTTCCGCAGAAGCAAAAATACCGTTATCCGTCAGTAAAGCATCTTGACGGTACCCCCTTACACTTTGTTGTCCCCCCAAACCAAATTGTTCAAAAGGAACCAGGGGTCTATCTGCGAATTGAACATCACCCCGCAATAATAATAGAGTATCACGGGCTAAAAGTCTGACCCATTGTGCCTGTCCCCTCCAAGCATAAAAACGACTGTCAGGAGAACTTGCATTAGTGGTAGCATTAAATACATCCAGCCCGATACTAAACTGAGAACGTAGCGCAAATACTTCCTGAGTGCTACGCACAGTCCAATCCTGGAAAAATCGCAAAGCGCTAACCCTGGTTCTTCCTTCATCATCTGCACCGGAAGCTGGAAATGCTATGTCCCCATCTAGTAAACTAGCTTTACTTTCCCGACGAGTAAATGTGACACCAAATGCTAATTCTTGAGTCGGTGTTTGCATGACTGGTTGACGGAGGCTTAATTCATAATAGCGAGAGTTAGATTCGATATCCAGGACATTAAAGGGTTCTTCGATCACTTCATTGTCAGATAAGCCAAAATTGAATCCCAAAGTGCCATTACGAGGGTTAATGGGGATGGTGTAAGCTAAATCTAAACCATTGCTACCATCCGTATTGGTGTAGGTAAGATTAACGCGATCGCCAAATCCCAAGAAATTACCTTCATTAACTTGCAACTGACGACGAAAACTACCCACAGATGGCGATCGTCCATTATCTAAAACCACTTGAGTACTAAAAGTATCAGCTTCCTTTACCTGTACTTCTAGTAAACTTTCTCCTGGACGAGTTCCTGCTGAAAGTTCCGCTGACAAATTTTCAATCAGGGGATCTAATTGTAAAAGTTGCAATGCTTCCAGTAAGCGATCGCGGTTGAGGATTTTTTTGGTAGCAACCTTCAACCGACTACGCACATAGCTGGGGTTAAGTCTCACGGTCCCACGAACTTTGATATCTTCCAGCTTTCCTTCAATTACCCGGATTTCCACGACTCCATCTTGGAGTTTCTGGGGTGGAATATATGCCCCACTGGTAATGTATCCATTATCAACATATAACTTAGTAATTTCCGAACGTATCTGAAACAATTCTGCTAGACTGATGGGTCGATTGGTGTAAGGTTCGGTAATTTTGGCAAAATCTGCCTCGTTAAATACGCTACTACCCGTAATTTCAAATTTTGTCACGCTAATAGTTTGGCTAGGTTCACCGGGTTGTGTATCTGGAGGTAGAGAGGGTTGGTTTGTTGGAAGTGGTAACAAATCCTCTGGGGGTGGTAAAGATGCAGGGGGTGTTGGTTGCGGTAATGGTTGGGTTAGGGGTGGTTGGATATCTCTTTCAGGGGGAAGTTCTTGGGTTGTTCTAATTATTTGCGCCTTCAGTGGTTTTACGGTGATAAAGTTGATAAAAAAAAACAAGCTCAACCACAGCCAAAATTGGTATTGAAATTGAAATTTAAATTGTTTTTTGAAGTTGATTTTGAAATTACCTGACATGGGTAGAGGTAGGGTAAGAACCTGGAATCCAGAGAATTAAGAGTTGGTGTTTTGGCAACAAATGGTGATATCACCCTTGTCATCCCTGAACTCTTGGGAGTAACTCCATAATTTTACGGTAATTTAAAAGCACAGAGAAATAATTGTGACGATTATCAATATTTAGTAATCAATTGTTCCTGGTGAAACTACTGAGAAAGGGTTTAATTTTCCAGATTTTCATCAGGATTGATATTCATTTGCGCTATGTTTTGTTGAAGTGTAGGATGTGTTAGTTAATAGGGTAGGCATCTTTCCCACAATCCCTATTGTACAAGAGGTCAAGATGGTACAGATACCCGCGAGTCCTGAAAACCAAACCCTGCTGATTGAGTTGCCATCATCAATCAGATTGTACGTCACCCAAGAACAGTTTGCAGCCCTAAGTATAGCAAACCGAGACATGAAACTGGAAAGAACCGCACAAGGAGAATTAATTGTGAACCCACCAACGGGTTGGGAAACTGGAGAACGCAACCGCAGCATTACCGGACAACTAGATCGCTGGTACGAAGAAAACGAAGATTTGGGTAAAGCCTTTGACTCTTCTACTGGCTTTATTTTACCCAACGGTGCGACTCGTTCTCCCGATGCTTCTTGGGTAAGTCAAAAACGATGGGATGCACTTAGGACCGAACAAAAAGGAACTTTTGCCAATATCTGCCCCGATTTTGTCGTTGAATTACGGTCTAGCTCAGATAGGGTTGAGTCATTGCAAGCTAAGATGAGAGAGTATATCGACAATGGCACAAGACTGGGCTGGTTACTCGACCCGCAGCAGCGACGGGTAGAAATTTATCGACCGGGATTAGCTGTGGAAGTGTTAGAGAATCCCGACTCATTGTCTGGTGAGGAGGTGTTACCGGGTTTTGTATTGAGTTTGCGTCGGGTGTGGGGTTGAGAATTGTGCTATCTTGCCGAAAAATATGACTTAATCTTTGTCCTCACCCAAGCAGGAAACGCTATTATTGATTTTACAAAGTTATTTAGATAAAAATGGTGCGTTACTCCCCTCCCGCTAGAAGATTACCGAATTGAGTGAGACTACCAAGAGGAGGAAGAGGGGGAAGAGGGGGAAGAGTGGGAAGAGTGGGAAGAGGGGGAAGAGGGGGAAGAGGGGGAAGAGGGGGAAGAGTGGGAAGAGGGGGAGAAATTTTTATAGGTAATCTTAGAACGAGAAGGGAGTAACAGAGATAAAGTAAACCTTAAGACCCAAGAAACCGGGTTTCTTTGAGACTAACTACGATGCGGATTCGATACTCTACCCATAGAAACCCGGTTTCTACCTACACCTATAGACTTAATATTGACTTTATAAATGGTCTCTAAGGCACCCTACTCGCTAATATCATCTTTACTAAGTACCTAGACATAAATTTACTGTAATCAAGGAAATACCACATCCTCATAAAGTGCGTTCATTTCCGCTTCAAAATTAACACTTTGTAGTTGAAAAGATTGTTCTTGCGCAGTATAAGACTGTAATAACCAAAGTCCTTCATTATTACGACGAAAACACTCGACTCGCTGACGTTTGACATTAATTAAAACGTATTCTTGCAGGGTTTCTAATATTTGATAATCAGCAAATTTATCACCTCTATCAAATGCTTCTGTCGAATCAGATAAAACTTCTACAATTAAGCAAGGGAATTTTTTATCCGTAGTATTTTCTCGATCTCGTTGATCACAAGTAACCATAACATCAGGGTAATAATATCGATTTAATTTCTCAATACGCACTTTCATATCTGAGATGAAAACCCGACAACCAGAACCCCGTACATGATTGCGCAGGAGTGTGGCTAAGTTTAACGAAACGGTAACGTGAGAATCGTTAGCACCAGCCATTGCATAAGCATAACCGTCGATGTATTCGTGTTTAACATCGCTTTCAAGTTCTAGTTGCAGATATTCTTCTGGGGTGATGTAGTCTTTTTGTGGGGATGCGACCATTATTTTAAGTTTGGAGACAGTATTTTTATTTTAGGCACTTTATGTGGTTATATCACGTGGTGCAAATGGTCGTTTTAAATCGGGGTGAATAATTATGACTGAAATAACCGCTAATTATGATGAAACTTGGAAAGAAGCAATTACTGAATATTTCGACTCATTTTTACAATTCTTTTATCCAGAAATTTACACAAAAGTTGATTGGAATCAAACACCTATTTCCTTAGATAAAGAATTAGAACAAATCACCGCAGCAGCAGAAACTCAAAAACGTCAAAGCGAAGGAAGAGGGTTTGAGCACAAGAGGGTTTGAGCGGTTTTATGTTTGTGTTGAAGCTTGCACTGCTACCAAACTTTACCCGTCGTAAACGACGGGTAACCTGTATCCAATTGAGTTGTTAGAAGATTAGTCAATATGATAAAGAATTTAATCAAAGAATGTTTATCTATAACTATCGAGCTTTTGATTTATATCATCAACCCGTTATTAGTTTAGCAATCTTAGGAGATGAAAGCAAAACATGGCGACCTAGTTATTATCAGTATGGCTTGGAAAATAGTCAACTAATTTTAAATTTTTCAATTATCAAACTGTTAGACTAGCAATTAGTAATGGGAAGATTTAGAACGGAGTCAGAATGTTTTTGCTATAGTAGTGATGGCACATTTGAAAACTAAAGAGACGACCAGTAACTTATCCAAGAGGGAACAGTGGAAATGGAATTTATCCCGTTTGCTTTACGAAAAAGGTTATAACCGCAAATAAATTGTTAATTTGTACAAAGTGATTGATATTATGATAGCTTTACTGATAGAATTACAAGCCAGTTTTGAAGAAAAATTAACTAACTATCAGGAGAAAAGAAAAGTGCCTTTATTAAGCAATATTGAACTACGGGCTATTGAGAGAACAGCAAAGAGAACTCGTAGAGAATATATCATAAAACTACTAGAAAAACGTTTTGGTAATCTTCCAGAAAATTTAGTAGAAAATATTAATAAAATTGATGACATCTCTATTTTATAGAGGTTAATTGTGGAAACAATCAGTGTTAATTCTCCGGAAGAATTTCAACAAATTATTGATTCTCAATTACCCGATTTCGATTAATTTAATTATTTAATGGCGATATTGTCCGGGGGTTGTTTTTGCGTTAACCGGATTTAGACTTGTTACCGGTACAGGATATTAGTTTAACACAAATAGATGACCCGACAATTTTGGCTTGGGCTGCGGAAAATGAAAGAATAATTTTGACAGATGACCGCGCAACAATACCCGATTTTGCTTATTAACATTTGGTGAAAAAAATAAGTTATGGCAGGGCTTTTTGTTGTTAATGAATGCACATCTGTAAGGCAAGTTATTGATGAATTGCTTGTAGTTATTAATTGTAGCGAACAAGCAGAGTGGCAAGGTATTGTGCTTTATTTACCTTTGTAGTAAATAATATACTTCAATTATTACTGTATCCACAGCTATATCCAAGCAGATAAAAATGGTACCTTAACACAGTGTAACGCACCCTACTAGCTACTAACTTAATGATTATCTGAATCATTAATATCTGATTGAATATCTAAATCTTGATGTTCATCAGGATTTATATTGATTTCCTGTATATTTTCTTGAAGTGTAGATTCATTCAATGCCTGAATTTGGTCTAGAATCTGCAAGTTTTGTTGAATTACGGATTGAGTCAACGCAAAAATTTGGGTTGGTATCTGCAAGTTTTGATTTCGTGTAAGTTGAGTTAACCCTTGAACTTGGGATAGCATCTTTGAGTCTTGTTGTCGTATACGTTGAGTTAAATTCTGAATTTGAGACAGCATCTGCAAATTATTTTGACTTGTGGATTGAGTCAACCCCTTAATTTGGGACAGTATCTGCAAATTGTTTTGACTTGTGGATTGAGTCAACCCCTTAATTTGGGACAGTATCTGCAAATTGTTTTGACTTGTGGATTGAGTCAACCCCTGAATTTGGGACAGCATCTTTGAGTCTTGCTGTTGTATACGTTGAGTTAACCCTTGAACTTGGGATAGCATCTTTGAGTCTTGTTGTCGTATACGTTGAGTTAAATTCTGAATTTGAGACAGCATCTGCAAATTGTTTTGACTTGTGGATTGAGTCAACCCCTTAATTTGGGACAGTATCTGCAAATTGTTTTGACTTGTGGATTGAGTCAACCCCTTAATTTGCGATAGCATCTGCGAGTTTTGTTGGAGTGTAGATTCATACAATTGTGGTAGCCATTGCGATTCTGATTTTTGTATATCTTTTCGTGCTTCAGTACGTTCTTGTTCGGATAATTCAGGTTTAGCAGAATCCAACAGAGTCAAAAGTTCTGATTTTTTTTCCAATAATGCCTTTATGACCCCTAAACGTATAGGTCGATGGTGCATTACTTTATGACGTTCTTTAATCACAAAATTGATATCTCTTTTAATTTTCTCCCATTTTTTTGTGTCCTCAAAAAATCGGGAAAAAATATCCCAAAATGCAAACTTTTTAATCTTGTCCTCAAGCTTATTTTTAAGTTCAGCAATTGAATCGCAATCGTGGAGGAGTTTTAGCAAGTCAGCTGCTGAAAGTGACCTATCTTCAGACCATTCAAATGTCTCGGCAGTAATTATTTTCACCAAATCATCAAACTGTGTACACTCTAAAGGATCGATTGATGCGCCATCTTCTCGATGTTTATCATAAATAGGCTGGACTTTATTGCGAATATCAGCAGGAGCGAAATTATCCCACCAATCAAATCCAAAAATGTCTACAATAGCTTGACTAACAAATACTCTAAAAAGCTGTTCTATTTCTGCCAATATCGGATAAGCCTGTTGACGTATTTTATCACCAGCTTCATCAAGTAGGCGTTGAAAATTCAGATTATCTGTTTCAACGATTTTCTTATTAATCTTATGATGACAGTCATCAACAACCTCAAGAGTGCCTTTAAGTACAAACTCGATTCCTTTACTTGATTGATTTATTTTTATTTCTACATAGGGCAAAAACTCAGCTAGTACATCCTTGACTTTTTCTTCCAATTCTCCCGAACTTATTTGTTTACTATCAAATAACAATCGGAGGGAGTATAAATTTTGCTCTTGAGACATTTTGTATTTTGCTATTATATAGAAATTACAGACTATAGAATTCAGTTCGACGTTAGATTATGATGCTTGGTCATTTCAATCACTTTATCTAATGCTGCTTTGCTCCCCTTCTTTAGTGTTTAAATTGCTCCCGCATGGTGCTTACAAACATACTGTGCTAGTACATAAATATTATATAATCTTAGTATCCTAAAATACCTGATCTAGAAAAAAGACATTGCTACTCCATAAATCCACACTCGGATTCAGCAACGCCAAAACCAGACAAGCGGTTCGAGAGTTGAATGAACGCATCGCGGCAGTCCCTACCCTCAATGTACTCATAGGGTAGGGGTTGGAGCGGGTTATTGGAGCGAAGCGGAAATAACCAATCTTCATTTTGTTGGCGCATCTTGCTCTTTGATGTATTGTTTTAATCTCTCAATCGGTGCGCCGCCACTTGATGCTACATAGTAAGAGCTAGACCAAAACAAAGGTTTCCAGTAAAACTTGTCAATATGGTCTTTAAATTCTTTGCGAATAACCCTACTACTGGCAGATTTTAAACTAGAGGTAAAGTCAGAAATATTGTTGTCTGGATGGTAATCCACCAATAAGTGTACATGGTCTTGTTCACCCGAAAACTCTACCAGTATGCAATTAGTTTTAACGCAAACATTTGCAAAAATTTCGTGCATCCTGTCTAGAATTGGTGCAGTAATTACCTTCTTGCGATACTTGGTAACAAATACAAAATGCAACTGAATAGAGAAAACAGCATGTGAGCCTTTACGAGCAAGCATTTGACAAACATCCGAGCCAGAGTGTATTCTAGCTAGCATACCAAATTTTTCAGGAGATAAAAACGCGCTGTGGCAACAAGAAGGATGACTTTTCGACTATACCCAAATCATCAAACTGAATCCTTATTGCGGTATCACCGAAAACTCCACAAGGACTTGTATAATGCCGCAGTAAATAACAGATTCACACAATATAAAATATTCAACCACAAGGTTGATTATTTTGAGCAGCAAAATTGTTTACCTGCATTCAAAGATATTTGGATAGAGTACAAACAGCTTCCCAGTCATGCACTACAGGCTACTTTAAAGCGCGTTGATTTTGCTTTTGAACGTTGGTTCAAAGGCTTAGGCAAACGCCCTAGATTCAAATCAATAAGGCATTACTCAGGTTGGACTTATCCAGATGGAGCAGGCTTCAAAATAGAATCAGAGGGTGAAAACGGGCATCTAAATTTATCCAAAATTGGACGAATTCAGATGCGTGGACAAGCTAAGTATTGGGGTAAACCTACTACTTGTACCATTGTTTATCGTAATGGCAAATGGTACGCATCCATTACCGTCAATGTATTAGAACAAGTTCTTAAGCCTGATATTTTACCAGTTGGGTCAGTAGGAATTGACTTGGGTTGTAAATCTGCATTATCAATCACTGACGGAGAAAACCATCAACTTTTCGACGCTCCCAAGTTTCTGAGAAATGCAGAACATCTAATCAAGAAAGCATCTATTGATAAAAGACGCAAACGCGCACCTAATAGAAAGAAAAAAATCAAGGCTTCTAGACGTTTCAAAAAGGCTCAATTAAAGGTTAGTAAGCTGATTCAAAAAGTCGGCAATCAACGCCAAAACTGGGTACATCAAGTTGCAGCAGAAATAGTAAGCGGTAATAGCTTCGTTGCAACCGAAAAACTAGAAGTCAAAAACATGACCCGTAAGGCGTTAAAAGGTAAGCGCAAGAAGCAAAAGGCTGGATTAAACAAGTCCATTCTTGATGTCGGTTTTGGAATGCTACGCAGCGCCATTAAATACAAAGTAGAACAAATTGGTGGTGTTTTTGTCGAAATTCCAACACGTCAAGTTAAACCTTCTCAAACCTGTCCCAAGTGTGGACATCAACACAAGAAAACTCTGGATGTTAGAGTACATAAGTGTAGTGTTTGTGGATACATTCAAGACAGGGATATTGCTGCTGCCGAAGTAATGCTTTATTGGGCAAAAGGAATTCTACCGGGGTTAGGAACTAGCCTCGAAGGCGCTGATGTCGCCAGCTCTACTGCATCCACCACTAAGCGTAAGCAAGCTGGAAGTATGCGGCAACTGGGGCAAAAGAAGCGTCAGAAATCTCAAAGTAACTTTGCTAATTACAAGCTAGAGGATGTAGAAACCTCTAGCTCAGGCGAAGCCAGCTAGAGGTAGTTCATTTACCGATTCCACCTCACCCCCTTCCCCTCTCCGCGACTTCGGAGAGGGGTGGCTTTAGCCGGGGTGAGGTTTTGGTGTATTAGACAAAGAGTGAAAACCACTAAAATCTTCTAGCGCAAAATATATTTCGACAATTTTGTAACTAAGATGATACAAAAATTCGACTTTCTTTCAGGTGAGCAATCCCAGCAATGTTGTATCTAAACCAAATTTTCTACACAATTCTTAATAAAACCCCAGTAGAAACTCAAAACGTTCTAATCTAAAAGCTGACTGGGTTTATTTTTTGGCAGTCTTGAGGACGACACGGGTAAATCATGAGATGACCAATGTGTCAAGTCCCCAAGGAACCCAGCATTAACACATAAAAGCATATGATGGGAGTTTTACAAATCCGATGACTCTAAAGGCGAGTGGTGGAAGTTCAGTTGCGCGTCCGCAACTATATCAAACCCTGGCGATGTCAACAATTACCCAGGCTGAACAACAAGATCGCTTTCCGGGAAATGGAGAATTACAGGAATTAGCTACCTATTTTGCCTCTGGTGCCAAACGTCTGGAAATCGCCAAGACCCTGACAGACAATTCTGAGATTATCGTTTCTCGGGCTGCTAACCGCATTTTTGTGGGTGGTTCTCCCATGGCGTTTTTGGAGAAACCCCGGGAACCGGAACCAGAAATGGCAATGGCTGGGGCTGGTGTAGATGTTAGCAGAGGGATGCAGTTGGGAACTGTAACCTATGTAGAAACTAGGGGTGGAATTCTAGAAAATTTACGTTCCATCTTTGGTACTTCAGCTGGTGGTCCTACACCTGCTGGTTTTCGACCGATTAATATTGCTCGTTATGGTCCGAGTAATATGGCAAAAAGCCTGCGGGACTTATCTTGGTTCTTGCGCTATGCTACCTATGCCATTGTAGCTGGCGACCCCAATATTTTGGTGGTGAATACTAGGGGTCTGCGGGAAATAATTGAGAATGCTTGTTCCACAGAAGCTACCATTGTGGCTTTACAGGAAATTAAAGCTGCCTCTATTTCCTATTTCCGTCAAGATCAAGAAGCTACAGATATTTTGACGCAGTACATGGATGTTTTGATTACAGAATTCAAAGCAGCCACACCTTCGGATAAGGTGCGTCAGCGTCCTTCTGTAGACCAACAAGGTTTGCAACTGCCCCAAATTTACTTTACTGCCTCAGAACGCCGTCCCAAATTTGTGATGAAACCGGGATTATCTGCTTCTGAGAAGATTCAGGTAATTAAAGCAGCCTATCGGCAAATTTTTGAGCGCGATATTACCCGTGCTTATGGTCTTTCGGTGTCTTACCTAGAATCCCAGGTGAAAAATGGCGACATCTCTATGAAAGAGTTTGTTCGCCGTTTGTGTAAGTCACCCCTTTATCGCAAACAGTTTTACGAACCATTTATTAACAGCCGTGCTTTGGAATTGGCTTTTCGTCACATTTTAGGACGGGGTCCTAGTTCCCGGGAAGAAGTGCAAAAATACTTCTCCATCGTTTCCAGCGGTGGTTTGTCGGCTTTAGTTGATGCCTTAGTAGATTCCCAGGAATACTCAGATTACTTTGGGGAAGAAACAGTACCTTACCTGCGCGGTTTGGGTCAAGAAGCGCAAGAATGTCGTAACTGGGGACCACAGCAAGACCTGTTTGTTTACAGTGCTCCTTTCCGTAAGATACCCCAGTTTATCACTACCTTTGCTGCTTATAATCAGCCATTACCGGATCAGCATGTATATGGTTCTGGTAATGACTCCTTGGAAATCCAATTTGGGGCGATTTTCCCCAAAGAAACTCGCAACCCCAGCAGCAGTCCTGCCTTTTTTGGTAAGGATACCAAGCGTCTGTTAATTCACAGAGGACCTGGGATTAATAACCAAAATAGCAATCCCAAAGCGCGGGGAGAATTTCCTGGAAGCTTGGGAGCAAAAGTATTCCGTTTGGATCAACTTCCTGGAACTAGGGGTAAAAAGTCCACAGCGGGAACCAGCATTAAATTCTCCGAAAGTTCTACCCAAACCGTAATTAAAGCAGCTTACCTGCAAGTTTTCGGACGGGAAGTCTACGCTGGACAACGCCAGTCAGTAGCGGAAATTAAGCTGGAAAACGGGGAAATTACCATCCGCGAGTTTATCCGCGCTTTGGCGAAGTCAGAAGTCTTCCGCAAGATGTACTGGACTAGCTTATATGTCATGAAAGCAGTTGAGTACATCCACAGACGGTTGTTGGGTCGTCCTACCTATGGTCGCCAAGAAACTAACAAATACTTTGATATCTGTGCCAGAAAGGGTTTCTATGCCCTCGTAGATGCCATTATCGACTCCAAGGAGTACGAAGAGGCATTTGGGGAAGATACAGTCCCCTACGAACGCTATTTGACCCCTGCGGGTGTATCTATGCGTCAGTTGCGGGTTGGTAGTATTCGTGAGGATATTAGCCCCAGCATTCCCAAAGAAGAAACTCCAATGTTTGTGCAATTGGGTGCGGTTACCGAAAGCCGGACAGAACCCGATGTCCAGTTCCGCGTCACCCAAGGTGTTTCCAAGCAGCGGGAACAAACCAAGGTCTTCAAACTCATTGCTGGTCTGAATGACAAGGTAGCAGTACAAACTTTGATTAGCGCCGCCTATCGCCAGATTTTCGAGCGAGATGTTGCACCCTATGTGGCTTCCTCTAGGGAATTCAAGGTTTTGGAAAGTCGGCTAAGTCACGGTGAAATTACGGTTAAAGAATTTATTGAAGGTATTGGTTGTTCAGGTCTGTACTTAAAAGAATTCTACACCCCCTACCCCAACACCAAGGTAATTGAACTAGGAACTAAACATTTCCTGGGACGTGCCCCATTAGACCAAGCAGAAATTCGCAAATATAACCAAATTCTCGCTACCCAAGGCATCAAAGCCTTTGTCAGAGAGATGGTTAACAGTCCCGAATATGTAGAAGCATTCGGTGAAGATACGGTACCTTACAACCGTTTCTTAACCTTACCAGCAGCAAACTTCCCCAATACTCAACGGCTATATAATCAGCTAACCAAGCAAAACAAAGATTTGGTAGTACCCAGCTTTGAACCTACTCAATCCCGCTTGGATGCAGCAAAAATGCCCCTAACTGGTAAAGCAATTGCAGATATGGCGGCAGAAAAAAAAGAACCACTTTATAGCCAACTAGGACGTACCATCACCCAAAAGTCCTCTGGGTTCAAAGCAGCTTCTACAAGCCCTCAGAACGCCCGAATTTATCGCCTAAGTCCCCAAACCACCCCTGAAGAGATGAGGGCGGCTATTGACGCTATTTACGCCCAAGTATTGGATATTTGGAGTAGTAATGTATCCCCAGAGTTGCGGATGGTGGAATTAGAAACCAAACTGCAAAACCGGGAAATTTCCGTGCGGGAATTTGTCCGTTCTCTAGCTACCTCTGACATTTACCGTCAGCGGTTCCTGAGTCGCTATCCCCAAAACAAAGTCGTAGAATTCCTATTCCGTCATCTATTGGGACGCGCACCCGCTACTCAAACAGAAATGAACTCTTACAGGCAATTACTGAGTCAGGAAGGCTTAAGTGCTGCTGTTAATGCCATGATTGATACCCCAGAATATACACAATTCTTTGGTACAGATGTAGTGCCTTATCAGCGTATTCCCTCCCTCAAAGCGGGTAATTACCTCGGTAGGGTAAATTCATAGATTAGCCCATTACTTAAGGTCTGTCCCATTAATTTTGAGGAGTTGTGGCACAGGCATCCTGCCTGTGCAATGGTCATCTATAGGGAAAATTAACCCTGATACCTGAGAAAACTGTAACCTTTCTTAACATTGTTCTCAGATTGACCCAAAAATCACAAATCTGATAATTAATGTTACAAACTGTTAAGAGCAGTCATAAATGCTCAACACAATGACCGAAAATATTTCCGGAAGGTAAATGAGTTTAAATGCTTGTGTACTTCTGTTTACTCAGGTAAGCTCAAATAAACCTTGTAAGTTGCACGCCTTGTAATTTAATCCTGGTTTCATTAGTGTTGGAGGAATCCATTAATGAGTATTGTCACGAAGTCCATCGTGAATGCTGATGCTGAAGCCCGCTATCTCAGCCCCGGCGAATTAGATCGGATCAAAAGCTTTGTCACAGGTGGCGAAGCGCGTCTGCGCATTGCTCAAAGCTTAACCGCTAACCGCGAGCGCATTGTCAAGCAAGCTGGCGATCAACTGTTCCAAAAGCGTCCTGATGTTGTTTCTCCCGGTGGTAACGCTTACGGTGAAGAAATGACTGCAACCTGCTTGCGCGACTTGGATTACTACCTGCGCTTAATCACCTACGGAATTGTTTCTGGTGACGTTACTCCAATTGAAGAAATTGGCATCGTCGGCGTGAGAGAAATGTACAAGTCTTTAGGTACTCCTATTGATGCGGTTGCTGGTGGTGTAGCTGCAATGAAAGCCGCAGCTACTGGCATGATGTCCTCAGAAGATGCAGCTGAAGCTGCTTCTTACTTCGACTACGTTATCGGTGCTATGTCCTAGGGTAAACCTATTTCCCTACAGACATAGAACAATTGCAATCAGGTTGGAAATAAGGAAATAACAACATGCAAGACGCAATAACCGCTGTTATTAACTCCGCAGACGTTCAAGGTAAGTACCTTGATGGTGGCGCCATGGACAAGCTCAAGGGCTACTTTGCCACTGGCGAACTGCGTGTTCGTGCTGCTACCACCATCAGCGCTAACGCTGCTGCAATCGTTAAGGAAGCTGTAGCTAAGTCCCTGCTGTATTCTGACATTACCCGTCCCGGTGGTAACATGTACACCACCCGTCGCTATGCTGCTTGTATCCGCGACTTGGACTACTACCTCCGTTATGCTACCTACGCAATGTTAGCTGGCGATCCTTCCATTTTGGATGAGCGCGTACTCAACGGTTTAAAAGAAACCTACAACTCCTTGGGTGTACCCGTTGGTGCTACCACACAAGCTATCCAAGCTATGAAAGCAGTAACTGCTGGTTTGGTAGGTTCTGATGCTGGTAAGGAAATGGGCGTTTACTTCGATTACATCTGCTCTGGCTTAAGCTAAGAGCTCGTTTGCGCTTAAGAATTTAGGTGCGACTGTACTCAGGTCTGGAAATCAATTGTGAGTGCTAGAACATTTTGTCGCTTGTTTGGCAAAACCCTTGGTAGATGAGTGTTTAATGGTCTAGTATTGATGCTTGATTTCCAGCCTTGCAGTAATTAAGGTCAGAATTTGCACTATTTTTGAGATAAAAAATTCAACACCCAGTAAAGGAGATATAAGAGTATGCGGACTTTTAAAATTACTGCTTGCGTTCCCAGTCTCAGCCGGACTCGTACCCAACGGGAATTACAAAATACTTATTTTACTAAGCTAGTTCCTTATGATAATTGGTTTACCGAGCAGCAAAGAATTATGAAAATGGGTGGCAAAATTCTCAAGGTAGAATTAGCTACTGGTAAGCAAGGTATGAATACTGGTTTACTATAATTGCTATAGACCAAAGATTATCGTAGGGAGTTGCGAAGAGGTCGATACAGACCTCTTTTTTGTTTTTTGGTAAAGTGTTTTAGTTGCAACTCCTGATCTAATTCCCTGACTAGGGAAGCTACCACCGCTTGTAGGGAACCTGTTTCCTGAAAAACTTGTCGTTGACGAAGATAACTTGCTCCAGTTTTCAGTCTTTCCCGCAAAAATTGCAAGTGGGAACCCTCTCCCAAAATATCAGCAGTACTTGCTAATGCATCCAAGATATCTATAACTATATTCCTAATGGGTCTGCTGTTACCTTGTTGATCTTCAATATATTTAGCATCTAAACCCAACTGAGAAGCACGGAAATAATTCTCCTTGTGGATTAACCAATGCTGCGGTGTCAGTATAAATCCCCTTTGTTTCCCCTCTCGCTGCAGTCGCAGGTATAACATTAAGCTATGGATTAAAGCCGCAAGGGCAATAGATTCCTTTACCGTAGGTTGAGCATCCATTACCCTAACTTCTAGGGTGCCAAAATCAGGGTGCGGACGTAAATCCCAGTGAATATTGCGAATATCCTCACATATTCCCGCATATTTGGCAATAGTAAAGAAATCAGCGAACTCCTGCCAGTTTTTAAAGGTGGGAGAAATACCATAGGTTTTCATTGATGCTAGGAAGCGCTGACGGTAGGAAGCAAACCTTGTATCCCGTCCCCACCAAAATGGGGAACTGGCAGATAGCGCCAACAAAATGGGAAGATAAGGCTGCAATCTCCCCATAATATCTATAGCTTCATCCCCTGAAGGCATACCTACATGGATATGGAGAGCAAAAGTCATCATCATATCCGCCAGATAACCGTAATCCTTTTGCAGGATAATGCATCTGGGAAGGGGAGTAACAGGAGAGGTGCGATCGCAAAAGGGATGAGTTCCCGCAGCACAAATTGTCATCCCCAGTTTGTCACATCTGGCTTTGAGATTTCTTAGAACCGAGAAAATATCTGCTTCTAATTCCGGTATATCCTCACATACTTTAGATATAATTTCTACCGTTGCTTGGTTAAATTCTGGCTTAATAAAAGCATAATCTGGGTCTTGTTCTAGGATGGGTAAAATACCATCCACCAATTTCAACGTCTGGGGATTCAGTAATTGTAGTTCTATTTCCATACCCACAGAGGCTGTGGGAGAACTTTTAAATTCAATGTCTTTCATTGGTAATGGGGAATGGCTAATGGGTAATGGCTAATGGCTAATGGGTAATGGTTTTATCTGTAGTCAGGATTTAGAGAAATAGTATTACCCAAAAAAATGTTCCGATAGAAGAATAGTTTTACCTCCTCAAAAAACTGTTCCGATAAAAGAATGATTCTACTGGCAACAAGTTAACTGTTCCGATAAACACACATCTTGCACCTGGGCTAAAAAGCGAGGCAGCGCGTTGCGGTGAGGTAGTGTGGTCTACTCTACGAGAAGCCGCTACTCTACGAGAAAGCTACGCTAACGCGTCTATGGGGAGCCACTCTCGTGCGCGGGTTCCCCGCGTTGAGAGAAGTGGCGTGCCCTCCCCCATGTAGCTTGCTTCCCCGTTGCTTTAGCTTCGGTGTAGGGTAGGGGTACAACTACCGTAGCTTGCTTCTCGCGGAGCGAGTACCCGGAGGGAGGTCTCCTCCGTTGTAGCGACTGCCGGGGTTTCTTGCAAATCTCTCAGTCTCAAAACCTTAATTTTTCGTTTAGAAACCCGGTTTT
>JASJCY010000071.1 GCA_030065825.1 Nostocaceae cyanobacterium
TCTACTTCATGTACCCGTAAAAATACGGGAAACATGCAGCAACTGGGTCAAAAGAAGCGTCAAAAATCACTCCTTGCTGGGCTGGATGCAGAAACCAGTCCTTCAACGAAGTAAGGGCTGGTAGTTCATCACGTGAACATTCTTAATCAACCCAGTTTCTAACACAGGTGTAACAGGTGTGAGTGGGTAAATGGCAAATGGTGAATGATAAACCGATTAGGTAGCTTCCTACTTATCTATTACCCATTACCAATTACCCATTACCAAATTAATTATTTACCGTTTTTCTTGTTCTTACCGTTGCCGTTACCCTCGCTGCTAATAGGGTCGTCATTACCCATTGCTAACACCCGTTCTGCAACTTTATCCGGTACTTCTTGCAGGTGGTCAAACTCCCAGTGGAAAGAACCAACCCCTAAAGTTTGCGATCGCAATTCCACGATAAAGTTTTGCATCTCTGCTTGGGGTAAGTAAGCGGTGAGACTATCCCAACCTTGCCAATCATGTCTGCCTTCGTAGCCGAGAATTTGTCCCCGTCTACCACTCACCAACTGCATCACCTTAGAAGTAAACTCGTTAGGGCTATTAATTTCCAGCTTCAGGATTGGTTCTAGAAGGGTAGGTTGAGCTTGCGGTAGTCCCGTTTGCATCGCTGCACGGGCAGCTTGCTTAAAAGCTTGTTCGGAACTATCCACGGTATGATAGGAACCGTTAGTGAGGGTAACTGCCACATCCACTACAGGGAAACCCAACGGACCATGTGCGAGAAATTCCCGCACACCAGTTTCCACACCGGGTATATACTGTTTGGGAACTACACCACCGACAATAGTCTCGCTAAAGTTAAAGCCTTCACCCCGTTCTAAAGGTTTGATATCAAGATAAACGTCTCCGTATTGTCCGTGACCTCCGCTTTGGTGTTTGTAACGTCCATGAACCGAGTCAACTTGCTTACGAATCGTTTCTTTATAAGGCACCTGGGGTAAATGAGTGGTCATGGGTAGGTTATATTTACGACCCAAGCGATCCAAAGCCACTCGTAAATGAATCTCCCCTTGTCCCCACAAAATTACTTCGTGGGTGTCCCCATGTTGTTCCCAAGCCAGGGAAGGATCTTCCTCCAACAACTTACCAATAGCGCTGCTAAGTTTTACCTCATCGTTGCGCTTTTCCGGCGTAATAGCAAGGGCATAAACTGGTTCCAATGCCTCAGCTTTGGGTAACTCCATTGCTGAACCTTCTGAACAAAGAGTATCTCCGGTTTGGATACCTTCCATGCGGCTTAAAGCCACAATTTCCCCCGCACCCGCTTCATTGAGGGATTTTTGCTGTTCTCCCATTACCCGGTACATACCACCAGTACGAATACCGTTGAGGACAATACCATCAGTTAATGTACCCTGCCAAATCCGCACCAAGGAAAGTTTACCACCTTGGGGAGTATAGTAAGTCTTTAAGACTTGGGCTAGGGGAGTATCTTTTGTTTTCTTCTCACCCAAACGCCGTTTTGCCGTAGTTTCTGGTTCTGGTGCTTCTCTTACTAATGCGTCAAGGAGGGGACGAACGCCATAATCTTGTTGTGCGACTCCAAAGAACACAGGGACAACTAAATCTGCCCCTAATTCCATTTTTAAATCTTTGAGTATTTCCTCTTGAGGGGGTTCGATATCTTCTAAAAGTTCTTCCAGTAAATGGTCGTCAAAATCTGCCAAAGCTTCGAGCATTTCTGCCCGTGCTATATGTTCTTCTTCCTTAAGTTCTTCGGGAAACGGCATCGGGTCAGCCGCAGCACCAGCGTGATAATGATATGCCTGTTCGCTCACCAAGTCAATAAAGCCAATTAGCTGTTCACCTTGCATAATTGGATATTGATGAGCCACCAATGGACGGCTGGAAACAGCTTTTAAGGCATGTAGGGTTTCCAAAACATGAATATTTGCCCGATCCATCTTATTCACAAACACGATGTGGGGAATTTCCCAATCGTCCAGGAATTTAAACAGAGGGGCAAGGGTGAGTACGCGATCGTTAATTGGTTCACAAACTACTATTGCCGCATCCACTCCCATGAGGGCATTGTAAGTTTCTTGGGCAAATTCCACACTGCCGGGGCAATCTATAAATGTAAACTTAGTGTCCTTATACTCAGTACTAGCGGCACTAATTTCTACACTCATATTACGCTCGATTGCTTCAGGAGCGCTATCTCCCACCGTGGTACCATCTTTGATGTTACCTTTGCGAGAAATTGCCTCAGTTACAAACAACAAACTTTCCAGTAGTGTAGTTTTCCCACTTAAATAGGGACCGACAATAGCAACATTTCGCGAGCCAGATTTGACTTTTTCCTTCATAAAACCTCCTTGCGTTCAGCTACGCCTACCAGCTTCTTTCCGAGTTATGAAGAGATAAAACGGCTTTGATTGATAATTATCCCGTCCTTAATTTGAGATTATCCTCTCTTTAACCAAGACTGCAAACAATCGTATCTTGTTGTAAGATTTAGGTCATTCAAATTTAAGTTGTACGAATTTTTATAGATAACTTCAAAGTTTGATGAATAAATATCAACAAAACTCAAACCTTTGTGAAGAAAAGTCAACTATAAAAATGAGGATATTAATAGCAATGATTAAGTTAATCTTCCCTAAAACCATAAAACAAACCTCACCCCGGCTAAAGCCACCCCTCTCCTTAGTAAGGAGAGGGGTTGGGGGTGAGGTTCAGTTGTGTCTGTGTAAAAATCCGCTTTGGGTTCTCATCAGTTTGATGGTAGTCAGTAGCGGCATTTTCTTACCCAATGTTGCTTTTTCCCAATCACCACCCCAACTGATGCAATATGCTGATAAAAGTGCCACAGACTTCTTAAATGAGGGCTTACAGTTAATTCAGGTAGGTAGGGTACAAGAAGCGATCGCTGCTTTTAGACAAGCCACCCAACTCAATTCCGCTTTAGCCCCAGCACACTATAACTTAGGATTAGCCCTCAGACAAGCGGGACAATTACAACCAGCAGCGGACGCATTTTATCAGGCAACCCAAGCAGATCCTAAATTTGCCATGGCCTATGCTAATTTAGGAGGGGCACTGTTAGAAGGAAAGAATTTTCGACTGGCATATGACTATCTGCAAAGGGCTTTAGAAATCAATCCCAAACTAGGAATTGCTCACTATAACTTGGGATTACTGCAACAACAACAACAAGATTGTAATCGCGCCATCAAATCTTTTAAAAAAGCCATCAAATATAGCAAAAATGCCCCAGAACCAGCTTATCATATGGGCATGTGTTATCTCCAACAGCGCCAGACAAACAAGGCAATCAAAGCATTTCAACAAGCAATTAAAATCAATTCTAAATATCCAGAAGCACACTATAATTTAGGTTCAATTTTCTTTAGCCAAGGTAAGCACGAAAAAGCTTTAGCAGCTTTTAGGAAATCAGCAGAAGCTAACTCTAACTATCCTAATGCCTATTACGGTGCCGGATTAGTATTTATACAGACAAGACGATATCCAGAAGCAGTGCAAGTGTTGCTATATGCGAGGGATTTATACAATGCACAAAATAATCCACAGTGGGCGAATAATGCCCAACAATTGTTGCAACAAGCACAAAATCTTAATTATCAACGCCGGTGAGAAAATTTTAGATTTTAGATTGGAAATTCAACTACAGAAACCGGGTTTCTTTCCCATTAAACTGAGAGATTTAAAAACACCAACCAATAGAAACCCGGTTTCTTTCCTTTGGGTTTCTTTCCCATTAAACTGAGAGATTTAAAAACACCAACCAATAGAAACCGGGTTTCTTTCCCATTAAACTGAGAGATTCAAAAACACCAACCAATAGAAACCGGGTTTCTTTCCCATTAAACTGAGAGATTCAAAAACATCAACCAATAAAAACCCGGTTTCTTTCCTCAAAAATCAAGCTGTAGCAAAAATTTTTCTCAATACTATCAGAGGATGTTTAAAAAGTATAGTTGGCAACGGACGTAATAACACATGTAACAGATAATTGAAACAATTATCGTAGGGGCACGGCGTCAGCAAAGTAGGGGCACGGCATCAGCAAAGTACGGGCACGGCGTCAGCAAAGTAGGGGCACGGCATCAGCAAAGTACGGGCACGGCATCAGCAAAGTAGGGGCACGGCATCAGCAAAGTAGGGGCACGGCATCAGCAAAGTACGGGCACGGCATCAGCAAAGTACGGGCACGGCATCAGCAAAGTACGGGCACGGCGTCAGCAAAGTACGGGCACGGCGTCAGCAAAGTACGGGCACGGCGTCAGCAAAATTACTCTAGAAATGGAGAGATTATGGATGCCGTGCCCCTACAATACAGCGAGAGATTATGGATGCCGTGCCCCTACAATACAGCGAGAGATTGTGGATGCCGTGCCCCTAGTAAATGATCCATTATATGCTTGTGAGGCGCAATTATTAAATATTGGGTCACAATAAAGATTATAGGGTGAAATATCTGCTGTGGTCTGCTGTTGTCCCAAGCCGAGTGGAAATATTCATGAAAAAGCGCCTCAAGAGTCGGTTTTTGTTCTCGAATCGTTGGTTAGACCGGAATTGGATTGTTGGTAACATGGAGGCTATACAGGACTTAATTGTAATTATCCTGTGCTTAGTATTATTCGCTGTCATGTTGATGCAGTTATGGGGTATATTTAATGCTCTGAGTCAATCATTAAATTATCAACAAGTAACAGCAAAAATACTCTTCATTTTAATTTTAGTAGAGTTATTCCGGCTTTTAGTAGTTTACCTCCAGGAACATAGCATTGCTGTTGGTGTTGCTGTAGAAGTAACGATTGTATCAGTTCTGCGGGAAGTAATTGTTCACGGTGCGCTAGAAATTTCCTGGATTCAAACAGCATCCATTTGTGGTTTATTGTTAATGTTAGGTGGGTTGCTAATTGTATGTGCGAAAACACCACATATGGATTGCATGAGTGCAAATACAAAGTTTTGCCCATTTGTGGAACTAGAAAAAAAACAACAACAAGAACGAGAATTAAAACATTCACGCCATTATGAGGAAATTGGTTAAATGTTTTGACACAAAAATAACCTTCTTGCGTCATATTTGAGGGTGCGTTAACTACAAGATAACGCGCTCATTTTTATGTCAATTACCCTTCTTAACCCTCGTTACAAGGTTTTACCTTGTAATGCATTTATAGAGGTTCTGTCTCTAAATTTGATGGGAGGCAGCAGCCCCCAGAGAATGCATTTCTAGGCAGCAGCCCAGAAAGGAGTTAAACCCTCGTTAACCCTCGTTACAAGGTTGTACCTTGTAATGCATTTATAGAGGCTCTGCCTCTAAATTTGATGGGAGGCAGAGCCTAGAGAGGATAGGTTTCCAACCCTCGTTAACCCTCGTTACAAGGTTTTACCTTGTAATGCATTTATAGAGGCTCTGCCTCTAAATTTAATGGGAGGCACAGCCTCCAGAGAATGCATTTCCAGGCTGAGCCTGGAAACGAGTTAAACCCTCGTTACAAGGTTTTACCTTGTAATGCATTTATAGAGGTTTTGCCTCTAAATTTAATGGGAGGCACAGCCTCCAGAAAATGCATTTCCAGGCAGCAGCCCGGAAACTAGTTAAACGAGTTAACATCCGTTGCTTAATAAGCGTCCTGCAACTCGTAAAAGTCAGGTGAGATATAATCTTTACGTAGGGGCCAACCTACCCAATCTTCCGGCATTAAAATCCGCTTCAAGTCTGGATGTCCTTCGTAAATAATCCCATACATATCGTAGGATTCCCGCTCTTGCCAATCTGCGGTTTTCCAAATCCAATATACGGAAGGGACTACAGGATTTTCCCTGGGTAAGAATACTTTAACACGCACTTCTTCTGGTCTATCCGCATTATCACTGACCTTAATCAAGTGATACATGCTGACTAAATCCTCCCCAGGTCCCATATCAATACCACCTTGACACTGGAGATAATTAAACCCATAGGCATACAAAGCCGTTGCTGTGGGAAGTAAGAAATTTGCCTCTACCTTGAGAATTTCTACCCCATTCACATCTGGTTCTAAACATTCATGTTCAAAACCATTCTCTGTTAACCACTGGGAAACCTTACCAGGTTGAATTGCAGATTCTTCTGCGGGTACGGGTTTTGATTCTTCAGCCACGGTTTGTTTCCTCCTTTTGTGCTTTGGAAGTTAGCAAAGCTGGTGGAACAGGTAAGCCTATAGCTTCCGTCAATTCCTTGGGTGGGGTAAAGCGGGTTTCAGTCTGCAAATACTTACCAGTGTGGATTTGTTCCACTGGCTTCATGTTGTGAGTGGTACTGTAATAACGGTGGGTTTGTTTAATTAAACCCCTCTCCTGCATAGAATCATTAGCAATCTTCTTCCGCAGCTTAATAATGGCGTCAATAATCGCTTCAGGACGGGGGGGACAACCGGGTAAATACACATCCACGGGGATTAATTTATCAACACCCCGTACCGCTGAGGGAGAATCGACGCTAAACATGCCTCCAGTGATGGTACAAGCACCCATAGCAATGACATACTTGGGTTCAGGCATTTGTTCGTAAAGACGCACCAATTGGGGTGCCATCTTCATAGTAATTGTACCCGCAGTAATAATTAAATCCGCCTGCCGGGGGCTAGAACGGGGAATTAGACCAAAACGGTCAAAATCGAACCGGGAACCGATTAAAGCTGCAAATTCAATAAAACAGCAAGCCGTACCAAATAACAGGGGCCACAAACTAGAAAGTCTTGACCAGTTGTAAAGGTCATCTACGGTGGTGAGGATGACGTTTTCCGATAGTTCTTGGGTGACTGTAGGACGCTGAATGGGGTTAAGTATACGTTCTTGTTGTTGCAAACCTTTCTCCGTTAAATTACCATCTAAGACCATTCCAATGCTCCTTTACGCCATGCGTACACTAGGGCGACTACAAGAATTGCAATAAAAATGAGCGCTTCTATAAATGCCAATAGACCCAGACGGTGGAATGCAACCGCCCAAGGATACAAGAATACGGTCTCTACATCAAAAACAACAAAGACCAGCGCAAACATATAGTAACGAATGTTGAACTGAATCCACGCTCCCCCCATGGGTTCCATGCCAGATTCATAGGTGGTGCGCCGTTCGGGGTTGCGACTGCTAGGACGCAGAAGCTTGGAAGCTGCCAGCGCTAGGGCTGGTACTAGGCTACAAAGGATGAGAAAGCCTAGGAGGTACTCGTAACCGCTGAGGACAAACACAATAAATGAATGTAAATAACCGTGTTACTTTCTTTTACATTATATCGGTTGCGGCTTGCTGATTTCTGGGAAACAGATGCCTAACTGATTCGATTCGTTGTACCTTGTGATAGAAAAATCTAACAATTATGTCATAATTTGTAACGTATATTTAATATTTGACCCTAGCGAGATGAATGAACCAGCCGTTGATACTCCAGATGTTTTAGACCGCTACGAGTGTCGTGCTTGCGGTTACGTTTATGAACCCCTAAAGGGCGATGATAGACGAGATATTCCCTCAGGAACACCTTTTGAGGAATTGCCAATCAATTGGCGCTGTCCGGTGTGTAGCGCCAAAAAAAGTGCTTTTGCCAATGTTGGTCCTGTGGGTCAAGCTTCTGGTTTCAAAGAAAACCTCGGTTACGGTTTAGGCGTAAACAGGTTAACACCAGGTCAGAAAAATATCCTGATTTTCGGTGCCTTGATTCTGGGATTTTTGTTTTTTATGAGTCTCTACGGCTTACAATAATTTCCAACCGTATATACACGGGCAATCTTGAAATCACAAAGTAAATCAAGAAACTAATTATCACCAAATAAACTGGGTTTATAAACAAAATATTGTCAATAAACTCCGTTGATAATGGTGGTGCAAGATATCAGTAGACAAACTTACATAACAGATTAGAAGATGGGTTTGAATTGGAAAGTTTGGCAGCGAATATTTGCCTTGTTGGTAGTCGTAGTGATGTGTGTTGGTTGTAGTAAAGTTGTCTCCACCACTTACAACCCCTGGAAACAGATTAATCTACCCACCGAAGAAAAACTACTGGATATCGCTTTTACAGGTAATTCCCAACATGGTTATATAGTCGGTAGTAAGTCTACTCTGTTGGAAACTAAAGACGGTGGTGACACTTGGTCAGAGGTTTCCTTGGATCTCGACGGTCCAAATTACCGCTTTAATGCGATCGCCTTCAACGGTAAAGAAGGGTGGATTGTGGGAGAACCTTCCCTGATGTTACACACTGATGATGAAGGTGCTTCTTGGTCACGCATTCCTTTGAATGAAAAGTTACCCGGCAGTCCTATTTTTATCACCGCTTTGGGAGAAAATAGTGCTGAGATGGCTACTGATGTGGGGGCTATCTATCA
Organism: Nostocaceae cyanobacterium; assembly: GCA_030065825.1. GTDB lineage: Bacteria > Cyanobacteriota > Cyanobacteriia > Cyanobacteriales > Nostocaceae > JASJCY01. The sequence continues at coordinate 8,394 of JASJCY010000071.1, forward strand.
AACCAGTGATGGTGGTAAAAATTGGAAAGCACAGGTAGAAGAAGCTGTAGGGGTAGTGCGTAACCTAGAACGTTCCCCTGATGGTAAATATGTAGCTGTTTCTGCCAAGGGTAACTTTTATTCTACATGGGAACCAGGTGAAAATGCTTGGACACCCCATAACCGTAATAGTTCCCGTCGTGTAGAAAATATGGGCTTTACCAGCAGTGGACAACTGTGGATGTTAGCACGGGGTGGTCAAGTACAATTTAGCGAACCAGATAACCCCGAAGAGTGGGAAGATATACAATATCCCGAATTATCAACCAGCTGGGGCTTACTAGATTTAGCATATCGCACCCCCGAAGAAATTTGGATCGGTGGCGGTAGCGGAAATTTACTCCGCAGTCCAGATGCTGGTCAAACTTGGGAAAAAGACCGGGATGTGGAAAATGTCCCCGCTAATCTGTATAAAATCGTGTTCTTGAGTTCAGAACAGGGATTTGTCATTGGCGATCGCGGCGTTTTGTTGAAATATCAACCAGATGTGGCAGCCACAACCCAGTCAAAAGAAGCTTAGGTATTATCCCTAATTTATGAGAAACTAAGTTACGAGTTGTAACTCTTTCTTAAGTTTGTAGGATAATAAACCTAATAACAATCATTGTTAAGGTAGGAGTTCAAATGGCAGGTACTACTGGAGAACGTCCCTTTGGGGATATTATTACCAGTGTTCGTTACTGGGTAATCCACAGCATCACTATCCCGGCATTATTTATTGCAGGTTGGTTATTTGTCAGCACCGGTTTGGCGTATGATGTTTTTGGTACGCCTCGTCCGGATGAATATTACACCCCAGCATTACAGGAATTACAGCAGGAATTTCCGATTCCCAATGAGCGCTTTGAATCGAAAAAAGAAGTAGAACAATATATTGGCAAGTAGTTTGAGATTATGACTAGCGGCAATAACGTTAACGAACCAGTACAATATCCAATTTTTACCGTCAGATGGCTGGCAGTTCATACCTTAGGGGTGCCAACCGTATTCTTTTTAGGCGCGATCGCAGCCATGCAGTTTATTCAACGCTAGGAGAAAACCATGGATAGAAACCCTAATCCTAATAGTCAGCCAGTAGAACTAAACCGGACTTCCCTTTACCTGGGACTACTACTAGTTTTCGTTCTGGGAATTCTGTTTTCCAGTTACTTCTTTAACTAGTTAGAACTAGTTAGGAATTAGTTGCAAAAACTGCTATAAATTTCTTGGTTGATTTCAACTGCATTAATTTTTTGTTGAGGAAGGAGAAAAAACTGTGTCTGGAGGTGGAAGAATTCCCCTGTGGATCGTCGCTACGGTCGCAGGTTTAGGTGTGATTACCGTTGTAGGTATCTTCTTTTACGGTTCCTACGCCGGAGTCGGTTCAGCTATGTAATATTGGCTTAGCAATTGCCAGTTATGTAGGGTGTGTTATGCCGTAGGCTAACGCACCTTAAATCTAACTTAAATGGTTAACGGTGCGTTGCCCTGTGCGACAACACACCCTACATTTTAACCTTCTCGCGTAATTCCCCATCCTTCTACAAGGTGGGGATGTAAGCGAGCGAACACGCTATATGATATAGTAATAGAAGTAGCTATACGCACACTTTAGCTGTAATGGCACGGTAGTTACTAAAAGCAAACCAAAAGTGGATATAAAAGACAAACTGCCGGGGGAGCGGAACTAGCCTCGTAGACGTGGATAATTCTAGCTCTACTTCATGTACCCGTAAAAATACGGGAAACATGCAGCAACTGGGTCAAAAGAAGCGTCAAAAATCACTCCTTGCTGGGCTGGATGCAGAAACCAGTCCTTCAACGAAGTAAGGGCTGATAGTTCATATGTTGCCTGTGTGTGAGGGCAGGCAAGGATGCCTACCCCACAATATGGGATAATTTATTTGTTAGTATTCCCTAAATCGTGAGGGCAGGCAAGGATGCCTACCCCACAATATAAGATAAATTTGACCTCACCATTTCTCCCTCTTTGAACTTGCGCAGAGGGATGTCCTTGAGGACTGGGTGAGGTTGTTTTTGTATTGGATTCAACCAAGAAAACCTATATTTCTCAGTTGAATCTCAAAAGGAGTGATTACAAGAGGAAAACGCTTAACAAGAGTGTCGCTAAGGAAACTCAGGTTAATTTATGCCAGATCCTCGCGTTCAATGTATATAAACAAAATTGCCATTGTTGCAAAAAACAAAACGGCAAGTAAGGGAATAAAGACGGAAGGTAAATAAGAAGCAGCCATAGATTAGGATTCCTATTGAATTACATGACAATCAAAAATGAGCTTACTGCAAATTTTGTCCATTTTTGTGAAATTCTAAAGATTTTTAACACAGGGAAGGGGGAGATGGGGAGATGGGGAGATATTAAATTCCTAGGAGTTCCTCTACCCGCGATTTTGGTAAGTCTTCTGGAACCACAGTTCGTATGACAGTGACTTTATGGCTTTCCTGTTGGGTGGTTAGTTCTAATGCGATCGCTTCGATACGCATTTCTAAGCAACCAAAGGGAACGTTTAATTGAGTGCTTATTTCTAATCCTCCTTTACCATTAGGCAGTAAATTTGTCAATAGATGGGGACCATTTAATAAGAGACGGGTTTGATAATCTGAAATCCATAATTTGACAGCAATTAAAGGACGCATTTCGGGTATTTCCACTCGCACCCGCAGGGATTTACCGGCGATTAGTTCAGTTTCTGGTATGTATAATTGGGGTGTGGATAATGGCTGGATAGGGATTGTATCTTGAGGCTGAATCACGGATAAATTTGGCTGTTGTTCCTCCTGTAGTTCGTTTACCGTTTCTGGTTGCGGTTGGGAGAATGCATCTTCTGCGAGAATTTCCAGAGCTATCTTTTTTCGCTTCACCTTGGAAGGTGCTGGGGGTGTTATGGGTGGAAGTGGTGGAGGTGCGGTAAAAATCTCTTCACTAGGGTTAGTTTCTTCTGATTGTGATTCCCACTGGGTAGGAACACCAAGTTCCTCATCTTCTGCGGTTCCAGTGACAATTTCCATATCGTAATCCTGGAATTGAACATCTATGGGTTGGGGTAAAGAGAATCCTTGGTTGTATATCCATTTGCGAATCAAAGGGGATAAATTGGGGTTATCCTCTACAATTAATTCGGCGGTGCCTGGTAAAATAGAATTCTCTGGTAAATTCTCTTCCTCTGAAGAGGTTTCTGGAAATGATGTATCTTCTGTGACAGTTTCCGGTGTATCTAATTCTAGGGATAGAGTTTCTGGGGGAATAGAAACATCTGGGGATTGGATTCGTTTTAGGTATGGAAATGTAGTCTTGATACTTCCAGGTAGTAAAGGCTGTTGTTCAGAAATTTCCAATGATGCGGTAACTACGGTAATCGATCCAGTTTCTAAATTTTCTGGTTTATTAGTCGGTGTTTCTGATGCTACTTGTCTACGGCTGATTTTCTGATTTTGATTGGGAAGATTTGGTAATTTGAGAGAACGGGAAGGGGATGATTTTCGTAGCTTTCGCGGATCTATTTTTGGTGGGATGGATTTTTTATTAGATGCTTTAGTACGTAGAAATTGCCCTTTTTTACGAGTTTTCACTAGATTAAAAAGTTCCAAACCAAGGGACACAGATGGTTCGGGAACAACAATTGATGCTGTTTGGGTGTTATCTATTACTTCTAATTGAGTAGATTTAGCGGTACTAATTGCGAGTAATTCTGTTACCTCTGCGGTAATGGTGAAAGATTGACTAGCTAAAAGAATGGCTTGTGTACCACTTTCCCAAGCACCGTATAAGTAAATATCTGCTAGGAGAAGCTTCGATTCCCATTCCCCGGGAATATCGATGTTAGAAGTAAAACTAAAGGGTAATAATAACTGTTCTTGTAAAGGTTGTCTAATTTGGCTGATAATTTCTGCACCCTGAGGCGATCGCAATTCAATTTGCAATTCTCCCCTATAGACTCGATTCTGTTGCGAGTTAGATACAGTTTTGCATTCTAAGCGTCCATTGATACTAAAAGTCTCTCCCCAAGTTGCAATGTAGGTTTTTGCATCTAAATTCAGCAGTAGGGGTAATTCTGTAATTGGTGCGGGAACATCATCTGGGTTTGGTTCATCTTCTAGCAAGGATTCTGAACTAGGTATAGCTAATTCAATTAAATTTTGTAAAATCTGCTCTGCTGTTTCACCCTTGAGTTCTAATGGAGTGATATATGGCTCGATAAATTCATTTTCTTCGCTATCAGCGTTCGATATAGTACTTTTTGGGTCTGTAGTTTCCCGTAAGGGAGGATGGAGGGTATTTACATTTTTTGTGAATTCAGCATCATCTTGGGTATCAATGGTAGGACTTTCGCTGGTAACTTGGGCTTCTGGTGGAAAATTAGTTATTTTTACGGAATCAATCTCAGATTGAGTTTTATTATTAACAGTATTTTTATGTTCAACATTTTGGGGCTGGGGTTCAACCTCAGGAACAGTCTTCTCTCCAATGTCTATGGTTAAATTTTCGGAAATAACTTGCGGTAAAACTTGTAACTGAACACTATATTCCCAGGATTGACCAAGCATATCCGACATGACATCACCGGAACATTGGACTTTCCAAATTCCTGGTTCGAGGAAAGTAAAGGGTATTACCCCCATTAAACCTTCTGAATTTGTGCGACGTGATCGCTTGTGGAGACGTTTTTTTGGTGGTACTTCCTGGAGTGAGGTATGGGTTACCCGCACTTCCACGTCTGTATTGGGGAGATTCGACTTAGCAACAACTCGATATCGTCCCTCCATCAGCTTTAGTTTGGAGGATTCTAGAGGTTTCCAAGTGCGTTCACCCTGTTTTTGTATAAGAAATTGCCAATTGTCCATTCTTAATCATATCCCAACCCACAACTAGCTGAGTAATATTTGTATTACCCTGCTTGCAAGTTTACCTCAGTATTTTGTCATTGCATTATCCGATATCTTATTTTGCTAAGTAAGTCAACCGTTACCCTGGGGAGAAATACGGAAATCATAGACGGGTCAGCGGAACCTCCCTATGGGTAAATCAAAAGTATTTTATATCTTGCACTTACAAGAGTTAATTAATAAATAAGACATCTTTTTATTAAATACGTAGGTTATCAACCTTAATTTTACGTATTAATGATAAAAATATATGTTTATTGGAAGGCAATGTCTTCAGTATTAACACTTTGGTACAAGATATGACGTATTAAAGCGTGTTTACAAATAAAAAATAAAGACCAAAGAAACCGGGTTTCTATAAGTGAAGAACCGAGAATTTGAGTATATACACTGACAGAAACCCGGTTTCTCGACCTCACCAGAGTTTTATATTTATTTTATAAACATCCTATTAAACCCCCTTACTACAAATGTTTCGCTGTTAAGAGTTCCCTATTCCCTATTCCCTATTCCCTATGTTTTTTAGGAGTTATTTAACTTCTCGGACTTCACCCAAACGAGTAAAGCGAATTTCAATACGTCGTCTTTGAACATTTTCCTGACGTTGGTTTTGTGGAATTGAGGCAAAGTTACCATTTGGTAATATTAATTGAGCTGCTGAATAAGCGCGAAAATTAATTCCTTGCATTCTATTTTGTTGTTTTTGGATATCAAGTAATACTCTGACAACAGCAAGGGAACGCATTAGTCCTAAGTCAGCATTGGAACCAGGATTAAGATTAGCGACTGTAATTTGACCATTAGCTACTTTTTCTAAATTTTGGTCGAGATTACTGATAGCACGACCAATAGGTTGTTCATCGGTATGACCAATGATTTCTACAGTATTGATTTCAAAATCTTTTGTAGTTCTTTCAATATCTGGTACGATTTTGTCTCTAATGTAATTAAACATGAGTCTTGGTATTTCCGCACTACCAAGTTCAAATCTGTAACTTTCATCTTTAATTAGCAGAATTGGTGGTGTACCTTTATTTTTTTGATTAGTAATTTGGGATATTGTATACTTAGCACTAGCTATTAATAGTAATAATAGTAGTATCATGAAAGCGTTGGACATTAGGTCTGTAAATGCAGACCAAACGTTTAGTTCTTCGTGATAATAGGTTTGTCTGAGACGCTTTGTCATATAATTAATTCCTCATTTATAAGCTAATAGCAATTTTAAAAAAGAATGCGACAAATAGATTATTGTAGAGACGTAGCAATGCTACGTCTCTATTGAAGGATATGTTGTAAGCTGTTACGCATTTAAACTAGATAATTTAAATTAGTCTAACTCTTGTAGAATAGGCATCCCTGCCCGTCCAAATATTTAATTTAGGTGCTTTTTAGCTTAATCATTTATTCACTCGGTATAATTTGATTATTTTTGTTATTATTTTGATTTTCAGATTGTCTAGAAGTCAATCTAAAATTACTAAGTTCATGAGTTATGCCACTTAATTGTTTGATGCATTCTTCCAGTTTGTGCATCACATTTTGATACATTTGATAATTTCTGTTATTTTGTTGATTAATATTTTGATTATTCTGTTGTGTTTGTTCTCTAATCACTGCAATCATACGTTCTCCAACAATTTTATAACCTTCAATTATTTTGACGTTATTCTTTTGAAATAAATCCTCGTAATCTAATTTAAAGGTATCGAACTTCACGCCAATTTGATTAAAGTATCCTTCGAGATTTTTCAAAAAAGTCTGATTTTGATTAATAAATTCTTGAGACAATAAATCAAAACTGGATTCGACTGAATCTGTATGTGCTTGAACATGTTGTAATAACTGTGTCAAAGATTCTATGACACTATTTAAACTCTCAACTCTCTGTGCAATTCTTTGTTCTAAGTTATCGAGTTTATCGCTAGCTTTGGCAAAACTGTCAGCACCTTGCTTCAGTTGGGGAATAATTTCACCCAGAGAAGTTTGATTAATTTGATGTAACTCTAATACTTCTAGAGAAGTTTGATTTGCACTCTTGATTTCTGTTGCTAATTGGATTAATTCTTGACTACAACGCTGAATTTCCTTGACTGCTGTATCCATGGATGTTACTGTTTGGGCTAAACTATCAGCAGATTGGGAAAATTTATTCTGTGTATTAGCTAAATTATCTGTAGCTGCGGCTAATTTCTCAGGAAACTTACTTGTTTCAAAAGTTTGCGCAGCTTCCTTAAATATTTCAACATTTGTACTCAAAGCTTCCATTGCATAATCAAATTTATTTGCAGCATTAGAAACAGTTCCAGCAGCTTCAGTAAAGCGTTCATAAACTTGTTTTGCTAATTGAGTGACTTCCCTATTTCCTTGAATCATTTGCTTGGCTACATTTCCCATAGATGATTCAACAGCATCTCGTACTGTCACTCCAAATCTGCTTAAAAATTCATCCTGTTGGGATACCATTCGATTAACGATTTTATCGAGACGAGTATCACCTTGAACTTGGGGATGATAAATATTATCTAGATAATCTTCAAGAGAACTAATCAGTGCATATTTTGCTATAGTCGTATTTCTAATTAGATTTATTGCTGTTAATAAAGCGCTGAAGAAAAGAGCAGTTAAACTACTAGTAAAGGCAATACTCATACCTTCTAGTGGTTTTTCTAATTCTGCCACTAAACTGCTAACATTGGTAGCATTAGTTTGGTCAACTGTTTGACTCAGTGCTGTTAAATTTAAAGTAATACCTAAAAAAGTGCCGAACAACCCAAACACTAACAATAAATTAGGTAAAATACGGCAGATATAATCAATTTGTTCACAGGTAAATAGCCCAATTCTTTCTTGACTGTAAACTTGGTCAATTAATGCTGCTGTATTAACATGTTCTAAATCAATACTAGCTTGCTGAAAGCGTCTTTCTAATTCTTGAACTATATGTGGTTGTTCTCCACGGGAGTTTCTTGTGATTAATCTCCTGACCCGTTCTTGCAAAAGTAGTAAATAATTATAGAGACGAACACGGAAAATAATAGCAGTAACCGCAGGAATCACCAGAAGTATAATAGTGAGAACAATTAAGTAACTTGGTATTAATAGCATAAGAAAATTATTGTTGTAATTTGGGTTTACAAAGGATATTGTCTAAAAATTGTCTCCTTTTCCCGTTCATATTCATCTTCAGTGATGTAACCTTCTGTTAAATCCTGTTTTAATATTTCCAATTCCAATCGTCTTTTAGCAGGATTTTCATTGGAATTAACAGAACTAAAATTAACAGGAGAATCAACAAATATTTCTCCAGTAATAGTTGGAGTTTTTACTGTCTCTTGGATAAGAGAAAAACTACGTTTTTACTGTAAACTTGGTCAATTCATGCTGCTGTATTCACATGTTCTAAATCAATACTAGCTTCCTGAAAGCGTCTTTCTAATTCTTGAACTATATGTGGTTGTTCTCCACGGGAGTTTCTTGTAATTAATCTCCTTACCCGTTGTTGCAAAAGTAGTAAATAATTATAGAGAAGAAAACGGAAAATAATAGTAGTAACCGCAGGAATCACCAGAAGTATAATAGTGAGAACAATTAAGTAACTTGGTATTAGTAGCATAAAAAAAATTGTTGTCATTTAGGTTTACAAAGGATATTGCTTCTGAATTTTCTTCTTCTCCCGTTCATATTTATCTTCAGTGATGTAACCTAACTCTAAATACTGTTGATGTCTAATTCCAATCGTCGTTTAGCAGGATTTTCATTGGAATTAACAGAACTAAAATTAACAGGAGAATCAACAAATATTTCTCTAGTAATAGTTGGAGTTTTTACTGTATCTTGGATAAGAGAAAAACTACCTTTTTACTGTAAACTTGGTCAATTCATGCTGCTGTATTAACATGGTCTAAATCAATACTAGCTTCCTGAAACCGTCTTTCTAATTTTTGAACAATATGTGGTTGTTCTCCACGGGATTCCCTGGTAATTAATCTCCTTACCCGTTGTTGCAAAAGTAGTAAATAATTATAGATAAGAAAACGGACAATAATAGCAGCAAACGCAGGAATCACCAGAAGTATAACAGTGAGAACAATTAAGTAACTTGGTATTAGTAGCATAAAAAAATTGTGTTGTCATTTAGGTTTACAAAGGATATTGCTTGATAATTTTTTGCTTTTCGCGTTCATATTCATCTTCAGTGATGAAACCTTCTGCTAAATCCTGTTTTAATTGTTTTAATTCCAATCGTCGTTTAGCACGATTATCATTAGAATTAACAGGACTCGAATTAACACGAGAATCAACTATTTCTCCAGTAATAGTTGGAGTTTTAGCACCATTATCATTAGAATTAACAGAACTCGAATTAGTAGGAGAATCAACAACTATTTCTCCAGTAATAGCTGGAGTTTTTACCGTATCTTGGATAGAAGAAAAACTACGTTTTGACGATACTTTAAATCGCTCATCCATCTGACGACGAAAACGATTAATAATTCCCTCTTTAGCTGTAATATCTGTGCTATTAGAAGTACCAACTACCGTATCTTTGTAGGGAAAATTGGCATGATTTTCTGGTAACTCATCGACTTGTTTCACAAATTGTCGTAGTTTAGGTAAATATTCATCTTCCCAAAGTTCCGGTTGTTTTTCTATTTGAGCAATTTCATCATCTAAAAGTTTCTGCAAAGCTTCAGTCATATCCTTGCGATTAGCAAGTTCCTCCAAAGCTTGACTCCATTCTGGATTTAGGGAAGCAGTATTATAACTATCCCGTAAGGAATCGTAATATTGAAATTCTAATTGATGATTGTCTGAATTTTTTACCAATAATTCAAATGCAAGACAAGGATAGAAAATATCCTCCAATTCTTCCATAATTTTCGCATCGGGAGGAATAATGTCAGGGAAAGAAGCGCGATAGTCATTATGGAGAAAAGAGGTAGCAGAATTCTGTTCCCGCAAATAAGGATTTCTCATTCTTTCAAGAATAGTTATTAATCTCAAAGGGAACCCAGCATACTCATTCACAATTAAAATTTCATCATCAGCTTGAGTTGGTTGAAAAACATTACTATCAATTCCCAAATCCTGCTTAAGTAAAGTTTTAAACTGTTGAACTTCTTGCTCATCAGTATCTTTAAAACCCACCAGTTTACTACCGTTACGTTTATCATCACTAAAGTAAGGATCGCGCAATTTTAAACGTAGTAAAGGTTCAGCTTCTTGCATAATTTGTGCCAAGCGCGTCGAACGTGCATAAAGTGGATATTTTTGCATAAAACGCTTAATTACAGAGTTAACAATATTGACACTGCGAGGAGCAAATAAACTATCAACTTTGATGTCAATTTCTTTTTGCAACTGGCTAGGTGTGGTTCGTTCTCTATCTATGAAACTTACTAGAGACTTTCCTCTTCCAGTAGGTTCTGTAATCGCATCACTTGCTAACACTAATTGGCGACGAAAATCATCTTTTGGTAACATATTTTGGAAGCAACGTTCAATATCTTCCATATCAAATATCGCTTCACCACTCATTTCATCAAAATTGAGTTGTCTCAAATCCCGTTCTTGTTTTTCATAAGTACTTTGCAAAGTTTCCACCAAGTTACTAAAAGCAGCAACTTGAGTTGCTCTCTCTTGTAAATGTTTTTGTAATTCACTCACAATCCCGATAGTTTCTTGATGAACTACTAAGTCAAAATTATGTTTGATTAAATCACTTACTTCTCGCAGACAAGTTCTCACTTCTCCTTGAATTTGACTATTCTTAGAATTAAGTAAGGGAATACCAGGTTTATGCTCAATATCATCAATAAATTGTTCAGTATCGCGCCATTTTCTTTCTATATATTCCAAGGGTTTCATCCCACCAAAATAGGTAATTTGTTCCTGGAGATTACGTTGATAGTTATTCAATTCATGTTGCAGAGAATCCAGCCAATCACGACTACTTTTAATAGAAAAACTTGATTCAATAGGAGTAAGTAAACGAGTCAAAAAATCATCAATATTTGTCTTTAATTCTTTAGTAATAGTCGGACAAATCTGTTGCAATCTCGTCAACCAAATTCCCCGACTACTTTCAGTTTCACCAGGTTGGATTTTGCGGAATTGCTCTCTAAATTCCCTTGGTAATTGCTGACGAAGAGTATTACGGTCTTCCCGATTTTGACAATCAGAAATTAATCGTTCTAATTTATTGCGCCAACTATTAATTGTATTACTAAAAGTCTTGTTATTCTCCTGTACCGACTCTGCCAACTTATTAGTAATTCCGTCCTTTTTAACTAAATCCGTATGCCAACGATATTGAATTAAAAATTGCTCCATTAAACTAATAGGATCTGGACTTTGACCTTCACCATTTAACCAGAATTTTACCAGAGCTAAACTCACATGATTTAAAGCAATTTGGACAATAGTATCCCGAGGGAAATAAATCGCTGCCAATCCAAAAGTTAAATAACGTTGTACATTAGGACGTGGATGCTTATCCGGTTGAATCATCGGTTGCAAAAAATTATCCCTGTGACCTTTGACAATTGGTGCTAACTCACCGGAAAAATCCAAAGCAATTTTATGAGCAATTACATTACACAGCTTACCTTGAGAGAGGATTTTATAGTCTTTATTTGTTTGACTAGACACCAAATAAGCATAGTCAAATGCTGGACGTTGTTCTTGCACAACTACTAAATTTTGGATATCATAACAAGCTTCAAACTTACTACTAGGAGTACTGTAATAATTTAATTCTTTCAAAGCAGCATAAGTATTAGCATTCATGCTGGGAGTATTACCATACAACTCTGGACTAATAATTAAATAACCCACAATTTGAGAACCTTGACCACTATAAAGATGTCTCAAACTATAAGCAACATCCAAAAACATCCCACTACCAGTACCACCACAAAGGGAACCAACAACAAAAATATTGACTCCCTCTTCAACTATTAAACCTGTTTTCAGTAACTGAGATTTATGCCCACTAGTACGTTTTTCCGCAGCTTCAATTGCAGCTTGAATCCTTTGATAATTATGAAAAAAAGCTAATCTTCCTACAGGTCTAATACCCTTTGCACCCTCCTCTACAGCTTTAATATTCCGCAGTAATTGGGGAGGAAACCAAATACCAATATGGTCATAGGGACCGTGACGAGTATATTCAGAACGACGTTCTAATCCCTGCACAAACATCGTAACTTCATCAGCAGACATAGTAGCACTAACTTTTTCTGCTGACTTAAAACTCAAGTCAACACCATGATAAGTACTACCTGTGCGAATACCAGTTACCTGAGTTGCAGCCTTATCAGTATCAATGTGAATAAAACTGACAATTGGTAGATTACTTAAATTTCCATAGCGGTCAACAATTAACCGTCGAATACGCATTAAAATATCTCGACCTGTACCACCTAATCCTATACAAATAGTCCTGTTAATGCCGCGATATTGGCGCTCATTCCCTGGTGTCTGCATCATATTTTCTTATTCCTGTATAACTATTTTTTAATTTGAATCACTATTTCATATTCACGATTATAAGCATCAGGACAATTCAAACGAAATCGAGAACGAGATATAACTATTCGAGAATCAATTTTCCGTCCCTGATAATAAATCGGTGCTAAATTAGTCGGTTCTAAATATAATTTTTCCCCTTTCCGAACTAAATAAGCTCTGACTTCTTCCCCCGGACAATCAATAGAATCAACACAACTAGCATCGAACTCACCAATAGCAATTCTTTTCTTATTTGGTAATCTACATTTTTGGTCTTCTGGCTTTGCTGTAACTTCAAAATCAACAATTAATTCCCACTTCTTTTGTAAACGCCAGAATTTAATCACCCCAAAAATAGTACTTACTAATATTAAAAAGAAAACTAATCCCGGTAACCACAATTGTTTAATTAAATAAGAATTAACCAAACAAGTTTCTTCACCCCCTGGTGCTGGCGTACAAAATTCTTGTACAGTAGGGACAATATCAACTACCGTCAGTTTATATTCTCGATTATCCTTAGTTGTAATCGAACGCCATCGCACCTGAATTGGTAAAGCTTCAATCCAAGCCTGTCGCTGCTGACTTTCTAGGGAATTAGCTATCCTAAAAGGACTCTGTGCTGGTGTTTCCACCCACACATCTGAAGTAATTCCCGGTTCCCTCAACAGTGGTGCATCCGTAACCCACACAACAGACTGCGGCTTAATTGGTTGATTTTTCTGGAGACGATTTTGATTTAACTGAGCAATACCTTGATAAACTATTAACTCCGCTCGTTGAATATCTGTGTTGTAGCGCGTAGAATCAGAATTTAAAGGTATCTTGGCTAATATTTTGTCAACATTGTCTTTATTTTCACTCTTAAACTCAATCCGTATTCCCAAAGGATTAATAACCGATGTCACCTCATTCCAAATTACATTTCGAGCAAAAGGAACAATATAAACAGAATCCCCTGGTTTGAGACTATCTTTCACTATTTGACGCAAACGAATCCGACCTTCATCGTTCAAGCCGACGCTTTCAGTCAAATCGATTGCCAAAACAACATCCCGTCCACCGTGCAAATAGGAAACTAAATTTAAGCCAATTTTTTGTACAGGAGAAAGATGCTGACGGCTTGGTACAACTGTTGCAGAATCTTCAGTCAAGACAGTTCAGCTAAAAATTACTAGTTAATATTTCTATATAGATTTTTGGCGAGCTATTTAGCGATCTATTAGATCAGTTAATTTACTTACACAATATTCTAAAAGAACAAACAAATAAAAAGGAACAAACAAGAACAATTTGTAACAGGAAGTTAGAAAAATACTATCATCAACAACAAATAGCCAGAGCGATTTCCTGGGTCACAAAGCTTTGCAGCACCTTCCCTTTCCCAAAGTTATAAGGTGTAGGATGTAGGGTACGTTATGACTTTAGTCTAACCCACCAAACAAACAGTGCTTTGTCCCATTAATTTTCAGAGCTTGTGGCACAGGCATCCCTGCCTGTGCATTAGTCAGGCAAGGATGCCTGACCCACAAGTAATTATTTTTTACCATCAAAATTAATCCGATACACCACCAATACCTCCCATTAATTTTGATGAGTTGCACTTTTTTTCCCTGTTCACAGTTTCCTGTTAGCAGATAAGGAAGTTGGGGATTTCTTAGCGATCGCTATCCTCAACTGATACCTACAACATAAATAAGTAAACATTATTACTCATTCATTTTAGTTTTGCAATTAAAATGAATGCTGATTTTTTGTCAAGTTTTTATCGAAAATTATTCCTATTTATTAACGCAATTGCGTTGTTTCATGCTATAGTTAAAAAATCAAAATTGGGAATATTTTAACCATTACTCACCCAAAAAACCTACAACCCTATTAATGCTGTAGCATCTCACCTCAAAGTAAAATTTTGATGACATAAGAAAAGACCAATTTTCACTCTCCCACACAGAGTTAATAAATATGGGTATTTGACAAAGTGCGGCTAATGTGATAATGGGAAGAATTTCAGAGATTAAGGTGCCAATTTTAGATTTTAGATTATACCGTTGAAAAAACATTACCCAAAGTTGGACAATGACCTTATACTAACGGCGATATAAGGATTCCCAGCTTTGTATTTCACCTACTACCCGTAGATGGGCTACGCGCGGCTTCTCGAAGAGTAGTGCCTAAGGGGGTTCCTACACAGGGCATTGTCCGAAAACTCCGACCTGTGAAGGTTGACCATGGGAGCGCTGTCAGTGCTGGTATTGATATTCAACTCATCCTATGAGACCAGTGGTGTTTCCTAATCTAAGGTAAGCCTTGCTGGAAGCGACGAGTATATTAACCCGCGATAGTACAACATTGTCCAAGATTTTGGCTAGCTACTGGTTTCCAGCCTCCAGGCTGGAAACCCATCAAGGGGAGGCTCTGCCTCCAAGGGCTTGAATGGGTTACTTACTCCAAGCCATCGTCAGCGTTCGTCAAACAGAGTAACGCTGCTGATAATAACCCAGAATTTGCTCCACCCTTTGGCGACTTTGGGAGTCAGATTCCGGTGTATATTCAATCCACAAACCAGCAACTTGGCTTTGATTGTAGTCAAACTCCTGGGATGACTGAGGGATTAAACCCACTTCCACCCCTTGAACTTGACTTAAATGGGCTACAATCTCCCGATAAACGGCTAAAGGTAAATTCGTAAATTCAATTTTTTCCTTGGTTTCCACGTTTATAAAGCTCCGGTAACAGAGGTTGGGGGAGGTGCCGTAAACGAAACAGTTCTACCAGCATCAGCAGTAGCTGGTTGAATTGCACCGCCAGGTGCTTCCCCTACCATTCTGGCAACTTCAATACCATATTGTTCCAGAATTACGGTCGGTTCCGAACTTTGATTCATTTCAATCCGTTTTACCAGCAGTCCATTTGCCAGTCTTTGTCCCGGCTGTACATAACGACTAGTCGCCTCATTCGGTACTTTAATAATAGCCTGGGTTTGCTGACCAATTTGGACTACACCTGTAACCTCAACTGCCCTTGCTAACTCAGGTTCTGGTGGTGGAGGTGCAAGGGCTTTTAGGGTAGGACTGGGTACAACCGGAGGCAACACCTTTGGTACAACCGGAGTCAATTTCGGTTTAGGTTTGGGTTTAACAGCGACTTTCGGGGGAGAAGATACTTTTGCCTTAGCCATTTTGGGTGTTTTTGGCTTTGCAGGTTTTCTGTTACTGTTAGTGGCATTTTTTGCCCTATTCCTTGATGAGGATTTAGGTGCAACAGATTTTTTAGTAACAGGTGCAGGAGGTACGACTGGAACTGCTTGAGTAGGGATGTTCCTAGAAATTATAGGAACATTTTGCCCGATAATTTTAGCAAACGGGTCACTTCGACCTTTGACAACTATGGGTATTCGTTCTGTAGCATTAGTCGGTTGAATTAAATTTATACTTCCAGGGGTGAGGGCTTGAGAATTCTTAGGCGGCACCACTGGGTTATTAAAATCTTGAGTCGCCGTTTTGTTCGGTTTAGGTTTGGTCGCTGTTGGTGTCGGTGTAGGAGTACTAGTTTGTTCTCCCTCCTCCGACGAACACGAAGCGATCGTCAAAGCTAAAATAGTGGCAATTGTAATTTGTAATTTTCTGCCCATTAGCTGTTCTCAAAAGCTATAGGAAAATTTTTTTTAATCGAAATCTACTTTTGAAATTAATATCAAAAGTTAAATCCGATCCCGTTATAACCTAATTTTTTCCATTTTAAAGGTTATTTAAAAAACAAAAAAGATTCAGTAAAACACCGTATTGACAAATCTGGCAATTAATCATTTGGCGTATTCATAAGATTTTTTAACGAGTCCAGCCCTTTTTTGACTCTCCGAGAAACGGTGACTACGCTGATACCTAACTCTTCAGCCACTTCTTTTTGTGTTAAATCGTGCAAAAACACAAATTCCAAAACTTCACGAGTGCGTTCTTCCAATTGCACTAAGGCTTGTTGTAGACGAATTTGGTCTTCTTGTGCCAGTTGAAAACTACGGTAGCGATGATCTGGAACTAATTCTCCTAAACATGCAGAACCATCTTCTCCATCCTGCACTGGCACATCTAGACTCAAGGGAGCGCGATTAACCCATGCTAATTTAATTTCTTGCCATTCTTGGGCAGAAATTTCCAATGCTGCTGCTACCTCCAAATCACTGGGTTGACGATTGTACTTTTCTCGTAAAGAACGGGAAACACCGATAGCCTGCTGTTGCAATGCCAACCAACGTCGGGGAATTCGCACAGTGACACCCTTATCTCGCAAGTAGTGTTGAATTTCACCACGAATATAGGGAATAGCAAAGGAACTGAAAGCGTGACCTTTGGAAATTTCAAATCTTTCGATCGCTCGTATTAAACCCAAACAGCCTACTTGGAGTAAGTCCTCATAGCTTTCATGGCATTGATTTATCCAGTAGTGAGCTTCTTTTCTTACAAGTCCAAAATTTAGTTTTACCAGTTGATTACGAATTTTAGCTGAAGGAGATTGCTGATATTCTCGTAACAACTGCCAAATTTCATGCTTTAGTTCATTTGTTGTGAGTGTAGTTGGCATAGCACCGTATTTATTTGTCAAACAATTGAATAAAAAGTTTGTTTTTAAACCAAGTTGGGAGCGTCGGATATCAAAAATGTATGTGTGAAACGACGCTTAAGGACAAAAAAATCCCCCCTAGCAGAGTGCTGTTGTTATACATTGCTATCTCTGCTAAAAGCTGATTAATAATCCAACCTGATTTAGATAAGCGCTCTTTGAGAGTTTATTTTTTGAGTTTGTGTTGGTATAAGCTGTAGTTTGTTCAACTACCTAAAAACAAGATAGAAAAAATATTACTAATCTAAGAACCGAAATTGTACTTAATTTGAGTAATTGAGAATAAAGTTCCCGTAATATCTATAAAACTTCCCCGTTCCCCGTTCCCCATTCCCTAATTAGACCAAAATAAAAGCGGGAAGCCTCCTTTAAAGGAATTGCTTCCCGCCCTATGGGTAGCTATACTAGTTTCAGAACATGTGTCCGTAGAATAAATACACCAGAAATTTTAGGCTTCTGCGGGTTCAACGCGAGCGTAAAAAATACCGCGAATCTTAACTTCTTCTGGCTCATCTGCACCTAAATCGGTATCAGAGGGCTGAGTGCTTTCAAAAGTACCTGCAATTTCATTAGTAGCGCTATCTACTTTGGCTACAGAAAGAGAAATTTCGCCATCCATAACAGAATAACGCTTGACATTAGCACGGGCTAATTCCTCTTCATTTGATGCAGGAAGAGCTACTGCGCTATCATAACCAGTAGCTACACCACGACCTTTAGGATCGAGGAAAGTAGCACCGCGATAAGAAGGGACTCTAAAAGAGCCTTCAAAGTCGGTGGATGTGGTAATGCTGGTTTGATTAGGTTGAGATTGAGCAGTCAAACCTTTGATAGTAAATAGCAAAGGTACGCTTTCACCACCAGGTAATTTCACAGTCAGGGCTTGGAAGTCCATACCATCTTTTTCTTCAAAAGTCAAACTATTGTCTGGATTGACCTTTAGGGGACCCTCAATATCCAAGAGTGAATAAGCTTTGGTGGAGAAAGTCAATAATTTACTAGGAACAAATTTTGCTTCTAGTCGTTTGTTAGCGGGTTCTTCTTTGACAAAGAAACTTGTTGGTTCTAAACACATATCCTTGATGACGTAGGACTTACTAGCATCAATGGGGATAAAACCACGGCTAATTTCTGATAATTGGGGGCACTTGTTTGCTAAACCAGTACCTTTAATTTGGTCGTAGGTGAGGAATTCGGTGTTAGCGATTTCCTCAGGACCATTACCACAAGCAGTTAAGAATCCCAAGCACAAAGCCAAGAATGCAATAATTACAGCGCGAAACTTCATGGTCAACCTCAATGTCCATTAATTTAATTTCTAAAACTGCCTTGCTAAAAGCACTTAAATGTATTGCTTTTTGTAGCCTAGAGTCAAAACCCCAGACTATCTAGGACGAAACCATCTGCTCAAGATGGATAGTCTTGGAGAAGCAAAAACCGGCAGTTTTATGCTTTGGCGGCATATAGAAACAGAAGATTTGAGCAATTTCATTGAGTACTTCCACCAAACACAAAGGCATCAGGGGGTATCTCAAAGAAGAATACTACTGTAGATACCAAGATGGGATCAATTTCCGGTATATGGAAAAATTTTCCCACCTGAATAATCTACCGATGTTACTACTGAGTGTACCTTTTGGGTATCGCCAACTGATTAGACAGGATTAAATCGCAGCAAATAGTCATAAAACCCGATAATTTGGACGCTTACAAATACTCAAGAGTGGTCATTTTTGTGTAGCCATCACAACTATATAGAAGTGATGGCTTGATAATCAACTTAATGATTAGTGTCACTTTCTTCTCAGGTTTGACTCATCAATGTTATAGTCCCCGTCCTTAAGGACGAGGTCTTTTAAGCTCCCTGCAGTAAGAACACTGCTTGATGTAAAACGATTTTGCTGTTTAATCCTTACCGACAGTTGCCCAAAGCTGTCCAACTCA